>NZ_JAALDW010000412.1:0-2052 GCF_014145055.1 Dietzia sp. DQ11-38-2 | reverse complement strand
TCCGCCGGTGTAGGCCGGGGCGCGGGTCGAGCCCTGGCGCGCACGGCCGGTGCCCTTCTGGCGGAACGGCTTGCGGCCACCGCCACGGACCTCGCCGCGGGTCTTGGTCGAGTGGGTGCCCTGCCGCGCCGCGGCGAGCTGCGCCACGACGACCTGGTGCATCAGGGACAGGTTGGGCTCGACGCCGAAGATCGCGGCGGGGAGCTCGACCGACCCGTCGGCCGAACCGGCCGGGGTACGGACGTCCAGCTTGAGATTCACGGGGTTCTCCGTCGTGGTCATGCGCGCGCACCGCCCTTCACTGCGGAACGGACCATCACGAGGCCGCCGTTGCGACCCGGGATGGCTCCCTTGATCAGGAGGACGCCGGCCTCGGCGTCGACCTTGTGGACCTTGAGGTTCATCGTGGTCACGCGCTCGTTGCCCATGCGTCCGGCCATCTTCTTGCCCCGGAACACCCGGCCCGGGGTCGATGCGCCGCCGATGGAACCGGGCCGACGGTGCACGGCCTGGGTACCGTGCGAGGCACCCTGGCCCGCGAAGCCGTGACGCTTCATCGTGCCGGCGAATCCCTTGCCCTTGGAGGTGCCGGTGACGTCGACGAAGGCGCCGTCGGAGAACACGTCCGCGCCGAGCTCCTGGCCCAGCTCGTAGCCGGCCGCCTGCTCGGCGTTGTCGAGTCGGATCTCCGCGACGTGGCGACGCGGGGTCACACCCGCCTTGGCGAACTGACCCGACACGGGCTTGGTGACCTTGCGGGGGTCGATCGCGCCGAAGGCGATCTGGACGGCGTTGTAGCCGTCGGTCTGCTCTGTACGGATCCCGGTGACGACACACGGCCCGGCCTTGATGACGGTAACCGGGACGACCCGGTTGTTCTCGTCGAAGACCTGGGTCATGCCGAGCTTCGCGCCCAGGATTCCCTTGATCTCGGTTGTACTCATCTGTTCACTGTCTCCGCTGCACGTTGCTTGCTGACCGCTGCTCGGTCGGAGGTCACTGGATGTTGACGTCGACGCTGGCAGGCAGGTCGATGCGCATGAGCGCGTCCACGGTCTTGGGCGTGGGGTCGAGGATGTCGATCAACCGCTTGTGGGTGCGCATCTCGAAGTGCTCGCGCGAATCCTTGTACTTGTGCGGCGAGCGGATGACGCAGTACACGTTCTTCTCGGTCGGCAACGGCACCGGGCCGACGACACGAGCTCCCGTGCGGGTGACCGTCTCGACGATCTTGCGCGCCGAGGCGTCGATGGCCTCGTGGTCGTAGGCCTTGAGCCGGATGCGGATCTTTTGTCCCGCCACTTCGTCCTCTTTCTCCCTCCGCCCGTGAAGGCGGCTGTCGTGAGCGCCCTCGCTGCGCGGGGGACACCTGGTGTGTTCGCTTGTCGTACATGACACCGTCAGACCGTCTACCACCCGGTCTCGTGCATCGGTGCTCCGTCGTGGAGGGCCGCCGTCGTGCGCTCACGAACGTGACACGACGATGAGCCCTCCAGAGGACGGAGAGCCGCACTCCCGCGAGACGAGGGTGACGGCGGAACCGATCCGCTGCCGCTGTTGACGTGTCACGACGCGTCCACGCGGTCGGGCGTGTCGCCCTCCCACTTTTCCGGCGGGTGATCGCTCACCCGCCCTTGTCGTGCTCGCCCGACCAACCCGGTTCACCCGCGGCCCGAGGGCTACACGAGTTCGCCGCCTTGTCCGGGCAACTCGACCAGTATGCCGCACTGACCCCACGGGATCAAAATCGCCGCGGACGACCGGTCGCGGACGGCGTGCGCGGCTCGCCCCGGCTTCGGTACCGTCGAACCATCAGAGCCTCTCGGCGCCTCGTCCCCCAGGAGTGCAGAACGTGAACAGCCGACGCGAACCACGCGACCCCGCCGCCTACAAGCGGGATCGGCGTCAAGCCGTCCTGCGGCATCACCCCGACAAGGGCGGTGACCCCGACGCGATGCTCCGCGCCCTCGAGGAGGTCGACCGCCGGCACGGCGTCAGCGCCGCCCGCCGTCCGGATCACGCCGCGACCGCCGAGCAGGTCGCCGCCGTGGC
>NZ_JAALDW010000042.1:0-7845 GCF_014145055.1 Dietzia sp. DQ11-38-2 | reverse complement strand
CGGAGGAGGTGCTGGACGCGGGGCTGGTCCTGCGGTCGGTGGGGTACCGCGGGGTGCCCGTGCCCGGCGTGCCGTTCGACCCGGCCACCGGGACGATCCCCCACCGGGGCGGCCGCGTCCTCGACCGCCCCGGTGGGTCCGAGGTTCCCGGCTCCTATGTGGTCGGCTGGATCAAGCGTGGACCGCGCGGCTTCATCGGGTCCAACAAGACCTGTGCGCGGGAAACGGTCGACGCGCTGCTCGCCGACGCGAACGCGGGCCGTCTCCCGCGGCCGGTCACCCCGTCGGGCCCGGTGAGGACGTCCGCCTAGGAGCACGCGGGCCCGCCCACCGGTCCCGGGCCTAGTACGTCCCGCAGTTGCTCGGTGCGGGCTGCCCGGCGATCCGATCGGCGAGGTACTGCACGGTGCTGTTGACCTGCGTGATCATCGGGCCGACGTGATTGAGGATCATCCCCGGCAGCAGCGGCGGCGTCTCGTCCACGTCCATCTGGACGGTGGCGCCCCGTTCGCACCAGTCGCGGCCGAGCTGGAGCGATTGCGGACCGGGCACGACATCGTCGTTGGTCACCGCCAGCACCCGGACCGGTGTCGTGGGCCGGACCAGACCGATGCGCTGTAGCTCCGTGTAGTGCAGGGCGATCGGGTCCTCGCGGACGATCTCGATGGCCGGGCGACCGGTCTTGGTGAACTCCGAGGTGTTGCGGAGCCCGTACTGCAGGACGGTGTCCACGAGGCACTGGTCGGCGACCGTGCGCAGCATCTGTTTGCCTGCGGTGTTGAGGTGCACGTCGAGACGCTGCTGCACCTCGGGATAGGCGTCGGCGAGACTGTTGAGCGCGTACCCGATCGCACCGGCGATCGCGGTGCCGTCGATCTGGTCGAGGGTGGCCACCAGATCCGCCGGCGGCGACCCCGCCGCGGTGCCGAGCAGGTTGACCTCCGGCGCATACTGCGGATGCATCTCGGCGGCGGCGGCGACCGCCGCCCCGCCCTGGGAGTAACCGGTGAACACCGTACGGGGGTTCGGCCCGGTGTCTGCCGCGGGGATCGTGGCGGCGGCGCGCGCCGCGTCGAGCACCGCGCGACCGGAGGACTCGCGATGCACGTAGGAATGGATCCCGGGGGTGCCGAGGCCCTCGTAGTCGGGTACGACGACGGCGTAGCCCCGCGCCACCAGGGCGTAGGCCTGGATGTACTCGTACCCGATCCCGGCGCTGGGCGGGTTGTCCTTCACGGTGGCGAGCGTCTGGAAGGACTTGGACGGCGCACAGTTGTCGCCCTGCCCCATGGTGCCCGGCGCCAGCACCGCCAGGGGCCGGCTGCCCCCGCCGTTCCATCGCGCGGCCGGCTTCAGATAGGTACCGGTCACGGCGATGGGCTGACCCTTCGACCCGACGGAGCGGTACATGATGCGGTAGCCGTCGGCCGGCCAGTCCCTGGTATCGCCCGCACCGATGATCCCTCGCACGGAGGGCAGCGACACGGCCAGTCGGAAGTACTCGGACCTGATCAGGTCACCGTTGTTCGGCGGGAGTACGGCGGGCGGCTCGTAGAAGGCGGCGGCGGGGTCGTTGCTCGACCCCGTCCCGCTCGAGCCGGTCCCGCTCGAGCCGATCCCGCTCGAGCCGATGTCGCTCGAACCCTGCGCGGACGTCGCCGGGGCGGCGAGCGTTCCGACGGCGACGAGGAAGGCGGTGGCGAGCGCTGCTGCGCGTAGTGCTGTTCGACGTGGTGACACGGGACCCCCGTAAGGTGTGATGCGGATCACTTACGGGTCGGGAGTCTAGAATCCTGAGAGCGGGCTGTGGTGGCCCTCCTCCTTAGATAGGCAAAGAATAGGTATGAGCTGAGAAAACGGGGCGCGTGTCCGGTGTGGACCTCACTCCGGTGTCCGAGTGTCTGATGCCTCACCCTCGACCGTCAGCGTGTCCCCGGCCTCCACTCCGGCCGCCCGCGAGGTGTCCTTCAGCGCCACCCCGGACGCGCCGAGTTCCCGGGCCCCCGCGATGAGCCGCGCGACGATGTGCGCGGATCGGGCGTAGTCCAACCCGTCCGGCGGGTGGATGTTGGAGATGCAGTTGCGCCCGGAGTCGGGGGTTCCCGGCGAGGGGAGGTGGGTCAGGTAGATCCCCAGACTGTCGGCGACCGACAATCCCGGCCGCTCGCCGATGATCACGGCGATCGTGCGGGCGCCCATGGCGCGGGCGAGATGATCGCCCAGTGCCACCCGGGCCTCGGTCGCGATCACCGGCGGGGCGAGCGAGTACAGCTCGGCCAGCTCGGACACCATCGCGCCGAGGAGCCCGGCGCCGTGGTCCATCAGCGCACGTGGGGACAGGCCGTCGGCCAGGACGACGCCCACGTCGAACTCCCCCTCGGGGATCGAGGACACATCCCGCGGCACCCTGCCCAGATCCGGCCGTCGCAGGTATTCCCCACGCGAGGAGGCCCGCGAGGTGACCACGGCCGGCTCCCCGATACCGATCTCCCGCACCTGCGCGGCCAGCGCCTCGACATCCAGCGGCATGTGCACGGCGTCCCGCGCGGCGGCGTGGGCGGACCGGAACTCCAGAACCCGGCGGGTGGGGAGCGAGTCTCCGGTGCGGCCCAGCCCGATACGTGCCCGGGTGCTGCGGCGCAGTTCGTCCCAGAAGGAGGGCTCGATCCCGCTCATCTCGTCCCCGTCAGGGCGCGGAGCGGAGACCCGGTGGCGTCGATGTCCAGAATCCGTCCCCGCGCGTCGACCATGCCCAGACGGTCGAGCCATTCCGCGAACTCCGGGGCCGGGGTCAGCCCCAGCACCTGCCTGACATACAACACGTCGTGGAAGCTCAGGCTCTGGTATCCCAACATCACGTCATCGGCGCCGGGCACCGCGATGACGAAGGCGGCGCCCGCCGCACCGAGCAGTGTGAGCAGGCTGTCCATGTCGTCCTGGTCGGCCTCGGCGTGATTGGTGTAGCAGACGTCCACACCCATCGGCAGACCGAGGAGCTTGCCGCAGAAGTGGTCCTCGAGCCCTGCGCGGATGATCTGTTTGCCGTCGTAGAGATACTCGGGACCGATGAACCCCACGACCGTGTTGACCAGCAGCGGATCGAGGTCACGGCACACCGCGTAGGCCCTGGCCTCGAGGGTCTGCTGGTCCACGGGCCGGCCTCCCGTCCCCAGGTGTGCGCCCGCGCTCAACGCCGAGCCCTGCCCGGTCTCCAGGTACATCACGTTGTCGCCCACGGTCCCGCGATGCAGCGAGCGGCCCGCCTCATTGGCCTCGCGCAGCAGCGCGAGGTCCACCCCGAAGCCTGAATTGGCGCCCTCCGTGCCGGCGACGGACTGGAAGACCAGATCCACCGGCGCCCCCTGTTCGATGAGTTCCATCGTCGTGGTGACGTGTGACAGGACGCAGGACTGCGCGGGGATCTCGAAGCGCTGGCGTATCTCGTCGAGCAGATGCAGCAGGTCCGAGGTGGCGTGCGGGGAGTCCGTCGCCGGATTGACGCCGATCACCGCGTCGCCGGAGCCCAGGAGCAGACCGTCGAGGGTGGCCGCGGCGATGCCCCTCGGGTCGTCGGTCGGATGATTGGGCTGCAGGCGCGTCGCCAGGGTGCCCGGCAGGCCCACGGTGGTCCGGAACGCCGAGGTCACCCGGACCGCGCGGGCCACGGCGATCAGGTCCTGGTTGCGCATCAGCTTGCTCACCGCCGCCACCATCTCCGGGGTCAGCCCCGCCGCCACGGAGGCCAGCGTCGCGGCCGCCCCGGCAGAGGCCGAGACCTCGAGGAGCCAGTCGCGTAGGCCACCCACAGTGAGGTGGGCCACCGGTGCGAACGCGGCGCGATCATGCGAGTCGACGATGAGACGGGTGACCTCATCGGTCTCGTACGGCACGAGCAGGTCCTCGAGGAAGGTCTCGAGCGGGACCTCGGCGAGCGCCCACTGCGCGGCGGCGCGTTCGGCGTCGGACGACGCCGCGCACCCGGCCAACTCGTCACCCGATCTCCGCGCGGACGCCTTGGCCATCAGGTCCACGAGGCCGTCGAACCGAAAGGTCGTTCCCGAGACCTGCTGGGTGTACCTATTCATCGGGGCTCATTCGAGTTCTGCTTCCGCTCGGGCCAGTGCGGCGAACTCCTCGTCCGGGGAGTTGGCGACGAGGTGGTGGCGACTGTGGATACCGAAGTACAGCATGAACGCACCGAACACCACCAGGCAGCAGAGCGCGGCCGTGCTGTTGACGAGGAACGTGGCCACCACGGCCAACGCGGCCACGACAAGGGCGAACCCTGTGGTCACGACGCCGCCAGGGGTCCGGTAGGGGCGCTCCATGTCCGGCTCCCTTCGGCGCAGCACGATGTGACTGACCATCATCAGGACGTAGCTGAGCGCAGCACCGAACACCGCCATGTTGAGGAGCATGTCGCCCTGGCCGGTGAGGGAGAGCAGGAACCCGAGTACTCCCGGGACGACGAGGGCCAGGGTCGGCGCCCTGCGCGAATTGGTGACGGACAGCGCCCTGGGCAGGTAGCCGGCCCGGGAGAGGGCGAACAACTGACGGGAGTAGGCGTAGATGATGGAGAAGAAGCTGGCGACGAGACCGGCGAGCCCGATGTAGTTGACCAGCTTCGCGGCCGACCCGTCGCCGAGCGCCTCGACAAGTGGGTTTCCGGAGGACTGGATGGCATCCGCGCCGCCGGCACCGGTGGCCAGGACCAGGACGGTGGTCGCGGTGACGAGCAGGACCCCCATCCCCGCGATGATGCCGCGGGGAACGTTGCGGGCCGGATCCTTGGCCTCCTCGGCGGCCAGCGGCACACCCTCGATGGCGAGGAAGAACCAGATCGCGAACGGCACGGCGGCCCAGATGCCGAGGAATCCGAACGGCAGGAAGTCCGAGGCACCGGCGGCGTCGGTGGGAGCGATGTTGGTGAGGTTCGACGCCTCGAACTGGCCCGCGGCCGCCACGGCGAAGACGACGAGGCCGACCAGAGCGATGGCGGTGATGACGAACATGACCTTGAGGGCCTCACCGACTCCGGCGAGGTGGATGCCGATGAACACCGCGTACACCGCGAGGTAGACCCACCACCCGTCGGTGATGCCGAACAACTCAAGGGATTCGACGTACGCGCCGATGAACGTCGCTATGGCGGCGGGCGCGATGGCGTACTCGATGAGGATGGCGGTCCCGGTGGCGAACCCTCCCCACGGCCCCAGGGCGCGCCGCGCGAAGGTGTAGCCACCGCCCGCGGCCGGGAGCGCCGAGGACATCTCGGCCATGCCGAGCACCATGGCCAGGTACATGCCGGCGATGATCACCGCGGCGATGAGCAGGCCACCGAAGCCGCCCTGTTCCAGGCCGAAGTTCCACCCCGAGTAGTCGCCCGAGATCACGTAGCTGACGCCGAGACCCGCGAGCAGCACCCACCCGGCGGTGCCCTTTTTCAACTGGCGCCTGGCCAGGTAGTCACCGCTCTCGAGGTGAGATCGCGTTCCGTCATGGTGGCTACTGTGGGTGTCTGCGATGGACATGCGCGGCCTCTCTCGAAGCGGTATCGACGGATGTCGCGCGGCGGGCGCGAACCGGCTCACCGTAGGTCCGCGGTGTGAGCACCGCGTCGACGCGATGTGACGACCCGGTTACGGCGGTCGGCACCGCCGACACGATGGTCTCCCCGGAGAACTCCATCCGGTACATCGACGCCGTGACGCAGCGCAGCGGTATCGGGGCCCTCGTCCTGGCGGACGGCGAGGACCACGTGTCGCTCGTGAGCGCGGATTCCGCGCACTATCAGCAGATTCTCGACATCATCTCCGAGACGTCGGACAAGACCGTCGACGAACTCGCGCAGCACCACTCGCGCTAGTCGCCTCGAGCCCCGCCGGCCAGCCGCTCGATCCCGTCGTGCATCAGATCGACGGCGGTGCCGAAGACGACACCGGGGTCGATCCCGCGATAGTCCGCCAGGAGCGCCGTGGTGAGCGGGTAGTCCTCGGCGGGAAGCGCCTCGATCTCCACCGCGGTGGCGGAGTCCACGGGAGCCATCATCCCCAGCGCCTCGGCCGTGGCCAGCCCGAGCACCGTCGCGAACCAACCCACCGTCACGGTCACCACCTGCGGCCGGGGGATCCCGGCACCCGCCATCGCCGCGTGCACGACCTCGGTGGTGGCGTAGTCGGCCGACCCGGTGTGGGTGAACCGCTGGAGCAACGGGAACGTCCGGGGATACGACCTGGCCAGCGCGCGGTACTGCTCGGCCAGGTGGAGCAGTGTCGACCGCCAGTGCTCCCCGGGCGCGGCGGGCCGCACCCGGGCGTCCAGCCATGACGCCATGGCCCTGGTCAGCCCCTCCTTGGACCCGAAGTGATAGGCCACCGACATCGCGTCGCACCCCGCCGCTCGGGCCACACCGCGCAGACTGAAGGACTCCTGCCCGCCCTCCTCGAGCAGACCGACGGCCGCATCGACGATCCGCTCGGGGGACAGTCCCCTCGGCCCACGTCCGGAGTGTCGCTCGACCATCGGATCCCCCCACTTTCGGGCCACCGGGCCCACGCCGCCATTTCTACATCGTAGAATACTGATGACCAGAAGGAGGGCACCATGGTGGAGATCAGGACGGCGAGGCCTGCCGACGCACCGGCGACCGGGGAGATGCTCGGGGAGGCGTTCCGTGACGACCCCGCGTGGGCGCAGTTCTACCCTGACGCGACCTCACGGTCCGCACGCCTGACCGCGCACTACCGCCGTCACGTCAGTCGACACCCTGACCGGGTCGATGTGGCCGTTGACGGCGCAGAGGTACTGGGCGCGTTGCTCTGGGAGCCGCCCCACCGCGATGCGGGCCGGTTCTCCGGGTGGGTCGGCCGCATCGCGGCGGCCCTGCGCTACATGGTCTCACCCACCGCCCGCCGCGGACGGGCCCATACCCGCGCGGTCGAGGCCCACAGGCCGTCGGAACCGCACTGGTACTTCCATGACATCGCCGCCGGTCCCCGGGCCCGCGGGAAGGGGATCGGATCGGCGCTCCTGCGCCACCGCCTGGACCTCATCGACCGGGGCGGGCCGTATCCGGTGTTCCTCGAGGCCACCACCTCGGGCAGTCGCCGTCTGTACGAACGGTTCGGCTTCCGCCCCGTGGGCACCGTCCCCACCGGGCCCGGGCAGGAGTCCACGACGATGATCCGCCCGGCGGGCGGCGGCGAAGCGTGACCCCAGCCTGGCCGGTCCGGACGATCTCGCGACGGCCGCGGAGATCCTCGTCCGGGCGTTCGAGCACTACCCCTGGACCCGCCACGTCATCCCCGAGGAGGGGTACGGCGAGCGCCTGCTCGCCCTGCAGGAGCTCTGTCCCGCGCACGCCCACCGACACGGGTTCGTCGCTGTCACCGGGGACCTCGACGGCGTGATCGCGCTCCTGCCACCGGACGCCCCGGACCCCGACGTGACAGCGGTCGAACAGATCGTGGCCCTGCGCGGCGACCGGATCGGGCGCCTGGAGACCTCGGACCTGCGGAACGTCACACTGTACGAACGGCACGGCTTCTCGGTCACCGGGCGCCGCGACCACCCGGACGGGCCCCCCGTCTGAGCCACCGAGCTCCACCCCCGCGCGCACTGACCGTCCACCCCACCGACGCCGGGAGCGCCGGAGGGGTGGGAGTAGCTTCTACACCGTGACCAGGTACCGCGACCCGATCGCGCAGTGGCGCGCGGCTGTCGTGGTGCTGGCATCCGCGCTCACCGCCACCGTCGCGCACACGGCCGGGGGAGGCGGTGTGCCCGGTCCCGGCGGATGGTCCGTCGTGGCCCTGTGCCTCCTCCCCGTCGCCGCGCTCGCCCGGA
>NZ_JAALDW010000411.1:0-2166 GCF_014145055.1 Dietzia sp. DQ11-38-2 | reverse complement strand
GGGCCCGCCTGGCTACCGCTCGCCGCGTCTGCGGGACCTGCCCCGCCATCGCCGCATGCATGCAACTTCGCGATCACTACCGGGGCCGCCGCAACGGGGTCGACGGGATCCTCGCCGGCCGCCCCGCCTCGGCACCGGCATACAACCGCAAGGAGACAAGATGAGCACCCCCGACCACGCCGTGCTCCGGGCCGAGGGCGACGAGAGGGCCGTCCTGTGAGTAGCTGGCCCGACTTCCTCACCGTGCGACCTGTCGAGCGTTGGCTCGGCCAGGAGACCGCGGAGCGGCGCCGGTCGCCGTTCTCGGCCCCGTGGTCGAGCACCCTGCAGTTGCTCGACGACGAGCTGCGGCACGCCCAGGCCGACGATGCCGTGCTCCAGGTGTGCATCCCGGAGGCCGACTTCGGTGTCCGCGGCTACCCGCTGGCTCACGCGAAGGCGTGGTCGCCCGGGGTCATCCTGTCGTTCAACGGATCCGAGGGCTCGCTGTCGTTCCCGTGCGACTCGTTCGAGCGGTGGCAGGACAACCTGCGGGCGATCGCCCTGACGATGGAGTCGCTGCGTCGCATCAACCGGTACGGCGTCGCCCAGTCGGGCGAGCAGTACCGCGGCTGGCGGGCGATCGAGAGCACGGCCACGACGATGACAGCGGACGAGGCGCGGGACCGGCTTTCGGAGATCGGCGGAGCCGTAGGCAACGAGACGGACAAGGGTCTAGTCAGGCGTGCCCGCGCCATCGCCCACCCTGACCGCCACGACGGCGACACCACCCGGTGGGACGAGGTCGCCGCTCTCGCCGCACTTCTGGGAGTGACCTTGTGACCGCCCCGGATCGTCAGCGTGACGGTGGCGAGATCGTCGCTCTGGACACGACCGCCGGCTCTCGAATGATGTGGTTTGACCACGACGACGAGCGTGCGATCTTCCTCGACAACCGGGTGGAGAGCACTGAGGTCTGCGATGGGCGAACAGTCCACATACGGCCGGGAGTGCAGGCCGACTTCCGAGAGCTGCCGTTCGCGGACGCCACCTTCCACCACGTCGTGTTTGACCCGCCCCACCTGAAGCGTCTCGGAAAGAACTCCTGGACGAGGACGAAGTACGGCGCACTGTTCCCCACGTGGCGCGACGATCTGACTGCGGGCTTCCTCGAATGCTTCCGTGTGCTCCGCCCGAATGGGACGTTGATCTTCAAGTGGAACGAGGACCAGATCCCCGTGGCTGAAGTGCTCGCTCTCACGCCTGAGCGTCCGCTCTATGGGCACCGCTCCGGCCGACAGAGCAGGACGCACTGGATCTGCTTCATGAAGCGAGCCACGCCGTGACCCCCGCTGAGCATCGGGCCGCGGCCGAGCAATCCCTACTCGACGCGTGGGGCGCCGCAGACCCCACTCCGGAACTGCTGCGTGGCCTCACCCACGCCGTACTCGCGCTCATAGAGGAGGCACCACCTCATGCCACGTAGCTACGCCACCTTCGGCCTGGACTACTTCGACGACCCCGCGGTCATCGCACTGTCGGCCGACGCCGACCGCGTCTACCTACGCCTCGTCGTCTCCCCAACCGTCTCCCAAGCCGGCACCGGACCCTGGCAACCCCGCCAGCTCATCCGGCAACTCCCGGACTTCGACGAGGACCGGCTCGTGGCCGCCGCTCGCGAGCTCGAACAGGCCCGGTTCGCCTACATCGACACCGACACAGAAGAGGTGTTCATCCGGCCCCTCATGCGCCGCGACGGCGTTGCCCAGAAGCCCAACGTGTTGGCCTCTGCGTGCCGCGCGGCACTCCTGGTGCGGTCCCGTCGACTACGCCCGCTCATCGGTGCGGAGCTCGCACGGATCGCCCGGGAGCGCTACGCCGACGACCCCGAGACTGTCCCCGCGGGAGAGAAGCTCAAGGGGTCGGCGCTGGCCTATCGGACCGCGCATATGGCCCTCCATCAGACGATGCCAGCTCTCGGGGGAACCGAATTGGACCCTTCCACCCGAACCGTTCAGAACGGTTCGGAATCGTTCACCGAGAACCATTCAGAACCGTTCAACGAGAACCATTCACCGAGAACCCCCGGTGGTAGTGGTGGTGGAGGTGGTAGGGGAAGGGTTACTACCGAAGGTGGTACAGGTGGGGAGGTCGCGCGCGAGCACGAGCCTCCCACCCGCCAGCAGC
>NZ_JAALDW010000410.1:0-1501 GCF_014145055.1 Dietzia sp. DQ11-38-2 | reverse complement strand
GAGGTCGGCGACCAGCGCCAGGACGATCACCACGCCCACGCCCACGCTCGAAAGAGCCCTCAGCGCGACCGACCGGGGCGTGGAGCGGTCGGCTGCCGGGGCAGGGCCGGTCACGCGGCGCGGAGGGCGTCCAGCGCGTGCTGGAGATCGTCAGGGTACGGGCTGGTGAAGTCCACGCGTTCACCCGTGCCGGGGTGATCGAACCCGAGCCCCACCGCGTGCAGCCACTGCCGTTCCAGCCCCAACCGCCTCGCCAGCACCGGGTCCGCGCCGTAGGTGAGGTCGCCCGCGCACGGGTGGTGGAGGGCCGAGAAGTGGACGCGGATCTGATGGGTTCGACCGGTCTCGAGCTTGACCTCGACGAGCGTTGCCGCCTGGTGCGCCTCGAGCGTGTCGTAATGCGTGATGGAGTGCTTGCCGTCCGAGGTGACCGCGAACCGCCAGTCGTTGGACGTGTGGCGGCCGATGGGCGCGTCGATCGTCCCGGACAGCGGATCGGGGTGGCCCTGGACGAGCGCGTGGTAGGTCTTGTCCACGGTGCGGTCGCGGAACGCCCGTTTGAGCAGCGTGTACGCCCGCTCGGAGGCCGCCACCACCATCAGTCCGGACGTGCCCACGTCGAGTCGGTGGACGATCCCCTTGCGCTCCGGCGGCCCCGAGGTGGAGATGCGGTATCCGGCGGCCGCCAGCCCACCGATCACGGTGGGGCCGGTCCAGCCCACCGAGGCGTGCGCCGCCACGCCGACGGGTTTGTCGACGACGACGAGGTCGGCATCCGAGTAGACGACGGCCATCCCCTCGACCGGCTCTGCGACCACCGCGGGCTCGGCCCGCGGATCGGGCATCTCGACCTCGATCCACGACATCCCGGTGAGCTTGTCCGACTTCCCCACCGCCCGGCCGTCGACCAACACCTTGCCCTGCCCGGCGAGATCGGCGACCGCGGTCCGGGACAGCCCGAGGAGGCGGGAGACACCGGCGTCCACCCTCATCCCGTCGAGACCGTCTGGGACGGGGAAGGTGCGCAGCTCACCCATCCGCCCCGCCCTTCTCCACTGGCCCCCGCGAGCCGTCGAACTCCACTCCCTTGACCACGGCGACGGCCACCACGATCACACCGATGACCAGACTCGAATCGGCGACGTTGAACACCGGCCACCACCCCACCGAGACGAAGTCCACCACGTGGCCCTCCAGGAAGCCGGGGGCCCGGACGTACCGGTCCACGAGGTTGCCCGCGGCGCCACCCAGGATCAACCCGAGCCCCCACGCCCACCACCTCGAGTGGACCCGCCGCGAGAACCACAGCAGTCCCACCACGACCACGGTGGCCACGATGCTCAGCACGACTGTCGACCCCGTGCCCATCGAGAAGGCCGCGCCGGGGTTGCGGAGCAGGAGGAGCCGCACGGAATCACCGACGATCCGGATCGGGTCCTGCCCCTCGAGACCCCACACCGCCAGCGCCTTGGTCACCTGATCCACCGCCACGATCACCGCC
>NZ_JAALDW010000409.1:2897-5060 GCF_014145055.1 Dietzia sp. DQ11-38-2 | reverse complement strand
CGGAGCCCGGTTCCTGTGACGCCCCGGCGGTGCGGCCGGCGTCGGCCCGGGCCGACTGAGGCCGTACGGCCGACACCTCGGACCACCCGGCGGGTGGCACGGGGGTGCGGCGGTGGAGTCCGTACCAGCCCGCGAGCATGGCGAGGGCGATGAGGAATCCCGCCCCCACGAAGAGGCTCTCCCCGGAACCGCCGAATGTCGGTGCGCTGAGGAGGACGACCACGACGAGGATCACCGCCGTGATCCTGGAGCCGGATGCCCGGCCCTTCCCGATCAGCGCCTCCCCTTTGGAGACCTCGTCTCCGGCGGAGCGCAGGAGGAGCCACAACAGTGCGTACAGGAACACCCCGGCCCCGCCCCAGAGTGCGGCGATCACGAAGGCGATACGGAACAGGACGGGGTCCACGCCGTAGCGTCGGCCGAAGCCGCCGCAGATGCCGGCGACCTTGGCGTCGTCCGGGGTCCGGACGGGTCGGGTCCGCCACAGGGAGCGGAGCTCTGATGGGACGTCGTGGGTGCTGGAGCTGGACATGACTCCATCGTGGCGGGCGGGACGCCTTTCCACATCGGGGGCCGACCCTGAGATCCGGACCCCGGGATTCTCGGGGTCGACCCCCGATGCGCCCCGGGTCGCGATCTGTGACCATGGCGGTATGAGTGAGAAGGCGACCGATCAGGTATCGGCCCCCGCGCCGCAACCGCCGGTCGTCCCACGGCCTCCCGTGCCGGCTGTGCAGCCGGTGGGGTTCCGGTGGTACCCGCCGCTGGCCAGGATCTCCGATGGATCCGTCGTCGCCGGTGTGTGCGCGGGACTCGCGGCCCATCTGGGGGTGCGGGTCACCCATGTGCGCCTGGCGATGGTGGTGCTCGCCACCCTGTCCGGTGCGGGTGTGCTGTTCTACGCCGCCCTATGGGCTCTGACCCCGTCGGCGCGGGCCCTGGAGGGAGCCGCCTCCGTGGACGCGCGGGAGCGGCGGCGCGGCATGGCCCTCGCCGTGGTGGCGGTGGTGGGGTCGGTGCTGTCGTTCATGGTCACCACCGCGACGGGACTGCACGTGATCGTGCCCGTCCTGATCGTGGCACTGGGCGCCGGGCTGGTCTGGCAGCAGTACGACGGTGGGGGACGGGTGGCTCCCCGGTCCGTCTTCGACTGGGCCAGGGTCACCGCCGGGGCGACCCTCGTCGTCGTCGGACTGGCCGTCGTGGTGCTGGGGCAGGTCGAGTTCGCCGCCCTGCGGTCGTCGTTCCTGGCGGTGCTGGCGACCCTGGTCGGAGTGGCGTTGCTCAGCGTTCCCGTGGGGCTGCGGCTGTGGCGGTCGCTGGAGGAGGAACGCGCGGCCCGCATCCGTGAGTCCGAGCGCAGCGACATCGCCTCCCACCTGCACGACTCGGTGCTGCAGACGCTGGCGTTGATCCAGAAGCGCTCCGACGACCCCGCCCAGGTGTCACGGCTGGCCCGTCGGCAGGAGCGCGAGCTGCGGCAGTGGCTCTTCGGGGCGGGGTCACGCATGTCCTCGGGTGCGACCACCGTCGCCGGGGCCGTCGAGGTGATCGTCGGGGACGTCGAGGACGCCTACGGTCTGCGGGTGGACCAGGTGGTGGTGGGCGGCGACGGTCCGGTCGGCGACGCCGAGGAGGCTGTGCTGGGCGCCGTCCGCGAGGGCCTGGTCAACGTGGCCAAGCATGCCGGCGTCGACACCGCCGACGTGTTCGTGGAGAACGACGACCAGGTGCTCACCGCCTTCGTCCGTGACCGCGGCTGCGGTTTCGACCCTGACGACGTGGGCGGTGATCGACACGGGTTGTCCCAGTCCATCCGGCACCGTGTCGAGAGCCGGGGCGGCAGCGTGACGGTGCGCAGTACTCTCGGTCGCGGAACCGAGATCGGGATCGAGATGCCGCTGGAGGGCGAATGACGGACGAGCCGGTGGGTGGCGTCAGGGTGTGCCGGGTGTTCCTCGTCGACGACCACGCGGTGTTCCGCAGCGGTGTCCGGGCCGAGCTGGCCGGTCAGGCCGGGATCGAGGTGGTGGGCGAGGCGGGGTCGGTCGCGGAGGCCGTCGCCGGCATCGGACGGGTACGGCCCGACGTGGTCCTGCTCGACGTGCACATGCCCGAGGGCGGTGGGGTGGCCGTGCTCCGCTCGGTGCTGGGGACCGATCC
>NZ_JAALDW010000409.1:1555-2869 GCF_014145055.1 Dietzia sp. DQ11-38-2 | reverse complement strand
TCAGCCGACACGTCCGGCACATCCGGTGCGTCTGACGCGCCTGTGTCCACCTTTCTGGCGTTGAGTGTCTCGGACGCCGCGGAGGACGTGATCGCCGTGATCCGCGGCGGGGCGCGCGGGTACGTCACCAAGACCATCTCCGGCGGGGAACTGGCCGACGCCGTGCGCCGCGTGGCCGACGGGGACGCGGTGTTCTCCCCGCGCCTGGCCGGGTTCGTCCTGGACGCGTTCGCCCGTGCCGCCCCGGGCCTCCAGGAGCGGGGTGAGCCGGTCCACGATCCGGAGGTCGACTCCCTCACCCCGCGGGAGAAGGAGGTGCTCCGGTTGTTGGCACGGGGGTACACCTATAAGGAGATCGCCGAGACGTTGTTCATCTCGGTCAAGACCGTGGAGACGCACGCCTCCAACGTGCTGCGCAAGACCCAGCAGTCCAACCGGCACGCGCTCACCCGCTGGGCGCAGTCCCGCCACCTGGACTGACTCGCCGGACCGTCCTGGGTGTCTTGACATCGCGAAGAGTGTTCCGCACACATCGGCCGGGAGTGGGGTGTACGGAACGCTCTTGGCGTTGACGCCGAGCCGCTACGGTGGCGTCGTGAGCGAACCGCGTGACCTCCCCGTCTGCATCATCGGCGACTCCTTCGTGGCCGGATACGGCGACGAGACCGGCCGGGGATGGACCGCGCACCTGGTCGAGGAGGGTGCCGGGGTGGGCCTGAGCCTCCACACCACCGTCGCGGGGATCGGTGGGGACACCTCCGAGATGATCCTGGCCCGGTGGGACGAGGTCGACCGCCGACGCGCCGCGTTCCCGACCACGGCGGTGATCGCGGAGTTCGGCGTCAACGACGTGATGGAGCACGAGGGCGCCCTGCGCGTCGAGGAGGCGGGCACGGTCGCGGCCCTGCGCGGGATGATCGCCCGTGCTCCCGGGGGGCGGTTCCTGGTGGTGGGGCCGCCACCGGTCGTGTGGGAGGAGGTCAATGAGCGGATCGCCGCCCGCGCCGCGGCCATTGCCGCGGTGTGCTCCGAGGCCGGGGTGCCGTTCGTGCCGACCTTCGACTCCCTGCGGCCCGGTGGGGCGTGGATGCGGGAGGTCACCGCCGGCGACGGGGCGCACCCCGGCCGCGCGGGGTA
The DNA here is from genome assembly GCF_014145055.1 of Dietzia sp. DQ11-38-2. NCBI lineage: Bacteria > Bacillati > Actinomycetota > Actinomycetes > Mycobacteriales > Dietziaceae > Dietzia > Dietzia sp. DQ11-38-2. The sequence goes on along the minus strand of NZ_JAALDW010000409.1, from coordinate 1,732 downwards.
CGAGGAGTTCGCCCGGGTCGTCTCAGGCCCGGTGCTCGAGTGGTTGGGCTCCCTACCGGATGAAGAACCGGGGTAGCGGGGACGCCGTACGTCCTGGTCAACGGGGGGGTGCTCTGGGGGTGGCCGTCGGAGAAGGCCGTTCGCGTCCGGCCGTCCGGTCGGAGACCCTCTGCATCT
>NZ_JAALDW010000409.1:0-1503 GCF_014145055.1 Dietzia sp. DQ11-38-2 | reverse complement strand
GCCGGGCCCCGCCGGGTCCGGTAATCTGAGTCCCGCCGTACGCCCTCGTACGGCGGGAGGAGATTGATGCATGACTGGTCCGCAGAACTCTGACCGCACCGACGATACATCCGAGGACACGCGGGATGACCGTCCGGAAACCAAGGATGAGCTGGTCGACGAGTGGGGTGACGAGTCCTTCCCCGCAAGCGATCCCCCCGCCACCCCCTGACCCCGACCCCCTGACTCAGCGCAGTATCTCGAACTGCTCCGACACCGCCCGCAGTGCAGACGCGCTGCGGGCGAACTGTTCGATCTCGGTGGCGTCGAGTTCCAACTCCACCACGCGCTGGACCCCGGTCCGGCCGATCACCGCGGGGACGCCGATGAAGATCCCGTCCTGCCCGTACTCGCCCCGCAACAACGTGGAGACCGGTAGCGACACCTGCTCGTTGCGCAGCACGGCTCGCGTGATGCGGGCCAGCCCCATGCCGATGCCGTAGCTCGTGGAGCCCTTGGAGTCGATGATCCGGTAGGCGGCGTCCCTGGTCTCCGTGAAGATCCGGGCCAGTCGTTCCCGCGTGGCCGGGTCCCCGTCGAGATCCCGGCGCAGTGGCACCCCCGAGACGTTGGCGGACGAGAAGACCGGCAGTTCGGTGTCACCGTGCTCGCCGATGATCGAGGCGTGCACGCTCATCGGGGCGACGTCGTAGTACTCGCCCAGCATGAAGCGGAAGCGCGCCGAGTCGAGGATCGTCCCGGAGCCGATGACCTGTGCGGAGGGAAGGCCGGAGTAGCGCCAGGAGGCCTGGGTGAGGATGTCGACGGGGTTGGTGGCCACGAGCAGGATGCCGTCGAAGCCGGTCGCCATGACGTCGCCGACGATCCCCTCGAAGATCGCCATGTTCCTGCCGACCAGGTCGAGTCGCGTCTCGCCGGGTCGCTGGGCGGCGCCGGCGCAGATCACCACCATCGTGGCGTCCGCGCAGTCGTCATAGGTGCCCTCCGTGACGAGGGTGGGGGAGGGGGCCCACACGACGCCGTGGTTGAGATCCATGACCTCGCCGACCAGTTTGTCGTGGTCGATGTCGATGATGGACAGGTGGTCGGCCAGGCCCTGGTTGACGAGCGCGTACCCGTAGGCGATGCCCACGTCCCCGGCGCCGATGAGCACGATGCGGTTCCCGATGGAGGCCTTCATGGTTCCCGAGGGTAGAGGCTCCGGGTGAACGCCGAGGGGCGGCGACTGGAACGGCGACTGGGGGCGACGACGAGGAGAACCCTGTTCGAACAGGTGTTCTTGCGCCGTGTCGGACCGGTGGTGTTCACTGTTCCCCGTGATCGAAAAATAGTTCGATCAGAGCGGTTGGCGGCGTGTCGTCCGGGTCGGGAGGTTCTGGTGATGGTAATGGGCACTTCTGCCGTCGACATGTCCGGCCTCGGCACGGCGGACCGCGTTGCTGAGCTGCGTCGCCGACTGGCCGCGATGCCGGGCGGGGGACCGCCCGCCGCCGCACGCTCGGG
>NZ_JAALDW010000408.1:1553-3462 GCF_014145055.1 Dietzia sp. DQ11-38-2 | reverse complement strand
GGCGGGCGGCCCTCGCCGTCGTACCGCACCCACGTCCCCGACTCCGACAGCGCGGTGGCGTCCACGAACTCGCCGGACTCCTCCAGGCGGGTGGCGAAGTCGTTCATGTACTGGATGTGGGCGGAGACCTCCTCGGGCGCCCACTCGGTCATGGGCACGTTGTTGGGCGGCTCCGGCGCGCCCCGGTAGTGCTTGAGCAACAGGTACTTGGCCATGGTGATCCTCCTCGCACTGTGCGACCCAGTGTGGTCGCCTCACCGGGGGGACGGAACCGGATGCGGGTTCTCGACGCTCCTGCCCTACCCGGTGCGCGAGGGGGTGATGACGCCGACGTCGACGCCCGGCGGGACGGTGCTCCCGTCGGCGCCCGCCCGCCCCGGCCGATTCACCGCGATTCCCGCCGCGCCGCGGCCGGCAGGTGTAAATGTTCACGGGTGAACACCACGACCCCTCCCGATAGCCCCCCGGAATCCTCTCGCACCCACTCCGACCACCGTGTTCTCGGCCTCGACCGGAGCCAGGCGATCCCCGCGGCCGTGGTCCTGGCCATCGGCCTGGTGTGGGGACTGGGTCTGCCCTGGCTCGACAGGTCGGTCTCCTGGAACGACCCGATCGCGGCCGGCGACGTCGTCGATCTGGGCAAGGGCGTGCACTTCACCCCGCCCGTCGGATGGGACCTCACCCAGGGGGTCCGGGTCGGGGACGAACCCGCGAGTGGACCCCTGGACGCGGGGTCCACGGCGACGGTCACAGACGGGGGCACCACCATCTCGGCCACCCAGGGGGTCTTCGCCGGCGATGTCGACGCGCTGCTGGCGGAAGCCGAGAAGCACCTGTCGGTCCACGAGAAGGGTGTGCGGGTGTCGGGTGCGCGGCAGTCGGTGACGACCGACAGCGGCCTGGTCGGCACCAGCGAGCCGTTCACCTCCACATCAGGGGACGGCGTCCTGGCCGCGTTCGTCCTGCCGTCCGGCTCCGGCCCGGCTGCCGGCGGGCGCTGGGACCACGAGTTCGACTCCGCCCCCACCGCCATCACCTTCGCCGCCCGATCCCAGCCCGGCCAGTCCACCGCCGACGCCACCGAGATCGAGGCGGCGCTGCGCAGCCTGACCTACGGAGGACCGAGATGAGCACCCCTACCGTCTCGGCGAGCAGCGACACCGCCCCCGATCCGGACCTCCTCGCCGCCCGGGACCGTGCGCTCGAGGAGTCAGGATGGGGTCAGGGTTTCCGGCTGTGGCAGCCGCGCAACCCGGCGTTCTGGGTGCTGCTCCTGGGCATCGCCGCCGGGGTGGTGAGCCTGGTTCAGATCGCCTCGCAGGCCGCCAGGCTCTACCCGGTCGCGGTCGCTGTGGGAGCCGTCGCCTTCGCGCTCTACGGCGGGGCATGGTGGCTGTTCCTGCGACTCCATGACCGCTCCATCCCGCGGTCCGTGACGATGCTGGCCACGGTCTTCGTGTGGGGTGGCACCGCCGGCACGTTCTGGATGGCCGTCCACGCCAACGACGCCCTGCTCTCGCTGTACGGCAAGCTCTTCGGTACCGCCTGGTCAACGGCGTGGGGCGCCGCGTTCGCCGCGCCCGTCATCGAGGAGTTCGCCAAGGCCACCGCACTGGTCCTGATCCTCGGGCTGGCCTCCCACCTGGTGCGCAGCCCCTACGACGGGTTCATGATCGGCGCCTTCACGGGCCTGGGGTTCCAGGTGGCCGAGGACATGCTCTACGCCGCGCAGACCTCCGCCGCGAACTTCGGCTCCGAGCAGATCGAGTCGGCGGTCCAGACGATCCTGATCCGCAGCGGCCTGGGGATCGTGTCGCACACCCTGTTCTCGGCCTTGTTCTGCGCGGGGCTCGTGTGGTTCCTCGGCCGGCCCCGCGCCGAGCGCAACCGCGCCCTCGGAGCCGGGCTG
>NZ_JAALDW010000408.1:0-1522 GCF_014145055.1 Dietzia sp. DQ11-38-2 | reverse complement strand
TCCTTCCACTGTCTCTGGGACGCCTCCGACGCCATCGGCAACTCCGTGTTCGGCAGCACCGCGTACGCCTCGCTCGTGCTGGGGGTGGTGATCGTGGTCGCGATCGTGTTGGTGCGCGTAATCGCCCGGCGCGCCTCGCGGGTGCAACGGCAGTGGCTGCGAGCCGTCCTGGCCCCCGAGGTGGATCAGGGGGTCATCACCGAGCGCGAGGTCGCCGCGGTGGTCGGGGACCGCGGAGCCCGGCGACGCTACCTCCGCAGCGCCCCGCACGGTCGCCGGCAGGGCAGGCACGTGCTCACCTCGGTGCGGGCCCTGGCCGCGGCGATCGCCGCGGGCCGGGACGTCGAGGGGGCACGTGCCGAGATCGGACGGGTGCGGTCGAACGGGTGAGGCGGGGCGGGGCCGGCGGGACGGCCTGATCGACGACGACGAGCGGCGCACGGTGAATTGCGAATCCCGCCTACAGCCGCGCGCCGCGGGCGGACACTGGTGTCCTACGCCTCTACGAGCCGAGGCCGCGTCCGCCAGTCGATCACGCCAGTCGATCAGAGGAGAAACCAGTGTCCTTCCAGGCATACCTCGACACCATCGAGACCAAGACCGGGCTCACGCCGCGGCAACTCGTGAACCAGGCCACCGACCGCGGTTTCGGTCCCGGGACCAAGGCCGGGCCGATACTGGAGTGGCTGAAGAACGACTACGGCCTCGGCCGCGGCCACGGCATGGCGCTCGTCCACGTGATCACCAAGGGACCGCAGATCAGCTCGAAGCACGTGGGCTCCACCGGTTCGCACGCTGACGCGACCGACATGCTCTGGCTCGACGGGGCGGCCACCAACCCGAATCGCTGAGCTCGGGCGTCCGTTGTCACCTACCCGCTGTCCTGCGGCCCCTCCGGGAGCCGCTCCTCGTTCAGGCCGGACCATTCGACGTAGTCCGCCCAGGCGCGCTCGTAGGACAGCGTGTCCGGTTCTGCGGCAGAGGGTCCGGCGCGTGCGACGGTCCGACCCCGCCGGATCCCGAAGGGCCAAATTTTTCTCATCTTCTTATTCGGTGGCGAGATCGGACCGGATGGGAATGCGGCATCGTGTTCGCCACACCGTGACTCAGATCCGAGAAGGGAGACGACCGACGGGGGTGCTCGGGCGTCCCCGGACTCACGCGTTCTGTTCGGTCCACTCTCCGGACGCGTAGTCGGTCGCCAGCTGCCGCAGCGCGTCGTGGTCGACCCCCAGGAGACTCATGGGTGGGCGCCGGTCGGGTAGGGCGATCGACGGCAGGGTCCACCAGGAGAGTGCGGCGTCCGGAAAGCGACGAGCGTCCAGCAGCCGGTTGATCGCGCAGATGATGTTGTCCGGATCGCGCGGATCGACGTGGTCCATCTGGAATCGGGGGTACACCCATCTCCGGTCGCCGCGCAGCGCGATGAGCCGGCCGTCTCGCGCGAAGGTCCGCAGTGCGTCGGCGGAGGCGGTGGATTCGGACAGCACCCCGCGCCGCACGAGGACCTCGGCCGCCTCGA
>NZ_JAALDW010000407.1:0-1212 GCF_014145055.1 Dietzia sp. DQ11-38-2 | reverse complement strand
TGCGGGTCCCCCTCGACGGCGGTGACACCGCGACCGCCGACCTCGCCGTCGTCGACGTCACCGACCTGCAGGCGGAGGCCACCGCCGCCTCGCTCGCGGAGGCGGACGCCCGGGCGGACGCGGTGACGGGCGACGACGTCGCCGACATCCTGTTCACCTCGGGCACCACCGGCAAGAGCAAGGGTGTGGTGGCGCTGCACCGGCAGACGGTCGCCGGGGCGCGGGCGTGGGGATCGAACGGTGGGCTCACCGAGCGCGACCGCTACCTCATCGTCAACCCGTTCTTCCACAGTTTCGGCTACAAGGCCGGCTTCCTGGTCTGCGTCCTCTTCGGCGCGACGGTCATCCCGCTGGCCGTGTACTCACCCACCGAGACCATGCGGCTCGTACAGGATGAGGGCGCCACGGTCCTCCCGGGCGCCCCCACGATCTTCCAGACCATCCTCGACGCCCCCGACAGGGCGGAGTTCGACCTGTCCTCCCTTCGGCTGGCGGTGACCGGCGCCTCGGTCGTCCCGGTGATCCTGGTCGAGAGGATGCAGTCCGACCTCGGGCTGGAGACGGTACTCACCGCGTATGGACAGACCGAGACGATGGGCTTCATCACCACCACCACCGCGGACGACGACGACGTCACCGTGGCCACCACGTGCGGGCGCGCCTACCCCGGCATGGAGATCCGTATCGGCGAGAAGGGTGAGATCCTCACCCGCGGCGAGATGGTCATGCAGGGGTACCTCGACGACCCGGAGAACACCGCGTCGACCATCGACCCCGACGGTTGGCTCCACACGGGCGACGTCGGCGAGATCGACTCCCGCGGCAACCTGCGCATCACCGACCGGCTCAAGGACATGTACATCACCGGCGGGTTCAACGTCTACCCCGCCGAGGTCGAACAGACGCTCGCGCGCCTGGACGGAGTGGTCGAGACCGCCGTCATCGGCGTCCCGGACGACCGGATGGGCGAGGTCGGCAAGGCCTTCGTGGTGCGCCGCGAGGGCTCGTCGCTCACCGAGGAGGACGTCCTCAAGTTCTGCCGCGAGCGCCTGGCCAACTTCAAACGCCCGCGCGAGGTGGAGTTCGTGGAGTCCTTCCCGCGCAACGCCTCGGGCAAGATCCTCAAGACCGATCTCCGATGACCGCGGGCCGCCGGCCGGGAGCCGTCCTGGTCACCGGCGCGTCGGGCGGCATCGGCGGCGCGGTGGCGCG
>NZ_JAALDW010000406.1:0-3003 GCF_014145055.1 Dietzia sp. DQ11-38-2 | reverse complement strand
GGCGATGGACACCGCTGTCGCCGCGGCGCCGCTGGCCTCCGGTCACGTCCTCGTCGTCGGACGACCGGGCGGGCCGTCGTTCCGGCCGTCCGAGATCGCCCGGCTCGGGTACCTCACGGGGATCCTGCGGTCTCTCAACGCGGGGTGACCCCCGGCGTCATCCGCCCTCGTTCACCCGCCGCGTCCCCGAGGGTTGCGCGGCCACTTCGCCCACGCCCCCGAAGGGTTGCGCGGCCGGTCAGGTCCCGACACGCAGCGCACCCGAATGGTCACCCCGCACCGTCGCCCGCCGGCGCCGGGCCGTTCTCCAACAGCTCCACGAATCCGGCCTCGTCGAGGATGGTCAGCCCCAGCTCCTCGGCCTTGGTCGCCTTGGACCCCGGGTTGTCCCCCACCACGACGTAGTCCGTCTTCTTCGACACAGATCCGGACGCCTTACCGCCCCTGGCGATGATCGCCTCCTTGATCCCGTCACGGGTGAACCCCTCGAGGGACCCCGTGGCCACGATGGTCAGACCCTCGAGGGTGCGCGGGATCGACTCGTCCCGCTCATCGGCCATCGACACACCGGAGGCAGCCCACCGGTCGACGATCTCGCGGTGCCAGTCCACGTCGAACCATTCGACCACCGACGCAGCGATCGTCGACCCGACGCCGTCCGTCTCAGCCAACTCCTCCTCGGTGGCGGCGCGTAGTGCCTCCATCGAACCGAACCGTGTGGCCAACGCCCGTGCGGCCGTGGGCCCGACATGGCGGATGGACAGTGCCACCAGCACCCGCCACAGGGGTCTGTCCCTCGCCGTCTCCAGATTGGCCAGCAATTTGCGGCCGTTCTCGTTGAGCACGGTGCGCTCGGGGTCGGCGCCGTCCTCGACCTGCTTGCGGGTCGCCTTCTCCACGCGGGTGTAGAGGGAGGTGCGGAGGAGGTCGGCCTCGGTGAGGTCGAACAGACCCGCCTCGTTGACCAACACCCCGCTCGTGAGCAGATCGGAGGCCCCCTCGTAGCCGAGCGCCTCGATGTCCAGGGCGTTGCGCGAGGACAGGTAGAACAGTCGCTCACGGAGTTGTGCCGGACAGGAACGCTGGTTCGGGCAGCGCCAATCGGCGTCGCCTTCCTTCGCCGGTGCCAGGACGGTGTCGCACTCCGGGCAGCGCTCGGGGAAGACGAACTCCCGCTCGGTGCCGTCCCGGCGCTCCACCACCGGTCCGAGCACCTCGGGGATGACGTCGCCGGCCTTGCGGATCACGACGGTGTCGCCGATCAGCACACCTTTCCGCCTGACCTCGGTCTGGTTGTGCAGGGTCGCGAGTGACACCGTGGAGCCGGCGACCAGCACAGGTTTCATGTGGGCGAACGGGGTGACCCGCCCTGTCCTGCCCACGGAGACGCGGATGTCGAGCAGGTCGGTCATCACCTCCTCTGGTGGGTACTTGTAGGCGATCGCCCACCGCGGGGCCCGTGACGTCTGACCGAGTCGTCGCTGGACCGCCCGGTCGTCGATCTTGACGACGAGGCCGTCGATCTCGTGCTCCGGGTCGCCGCGGTGCTCTCCCCAGTACCGCATCCGCTCGAGGACCTCGTCGATCCCGGTCGCCGGGGCGGTGTAGGGCGAGACGGGCAGGCCCCAGTCCGCGAGCGCGAGATAGACGTCGTGGAGGCTGTCGAAGGTCGCGCCCTCGACCACCCCGAGACCGTGGCAGTACATGCCGAGCCGTCGCTGGGCGGTGATCGCCGGGTTCTTCTGGCGCAGTGACCCGGCGGCGCTGTTGCGCGGATTGGCGAACGGCGGCTTTCCCTCGGCGACGAGCCGCGCGTTGAGTTCGGCGAAGTCCTCGAGCCGGAAGAACACCTCGCCCCTCACCTCGAGCACGGCGGGGACGGGGCGGTCCTGAGTCGGGGTGAGCGTGACCGGGATGTCGTCGATCGTCCGGGCGTTGAGGGTCACGTCCTCTCCGGTCCGGCCGTCGCCCCGGGTGGCCGCACTGACCAGCCTGCCGTCGCGGTAGACCAGGTCGAGCGCCACCCCGTCGATCTTGACCTCGCACAGGAAACGCAGGTCGTCCGCCGCGAGGTGCGACTGTTCGACGGCTGACGCCACCCACGCGCGCAACTCCTCTTCGGAGAACACGTTGTCCAGGCTCGTCATCCGCTGCAGGTGCTCCACCGGCGCGAAGTCGGTGGAGAACCCGCCGCCCACGAGCTGTGTCGGCGAGTCCGCGGTCCGCAGGGCGGGGTGACGCTCCTCGAGCGCCTCCAACTCGCGGAACAGAGCGTCGAACTCGGCGTCGGAGACGATGGGGGCATCCCTGACGTAGTAGCGGAACTGGTGGTCCCTCACCGTCTCCGCGAGCTCGGTCCACTGCTGACGAACCTCAGGAGGGATGTCCCCGGTGCCGAGGGGCGCGGTGCTTCGACTGGCGTGGCTCACCAGCACAGGGTAATCCGACGCGGGCCCGCGATGTCGGGGCGACGGCCTACGGTGACCGCATGAACCCGGAGATCACGACCGCCGCCCCACCCGATCGGAACCGGCTGTTGGCCTTCGACCTCGAGACCACCGGGCCGGATCCCCGGACCGCGCACGTCGTCACCTCGGCCCTCCTCGCGATCGACGGACCCCGCAAGGTGGAGCGCACCTGGCTGGCCGATCCCGGGATCGACATCCCGGAGGGCGCGACGGCGGTCCACGGCATCACGACCGCACGGGCCCGCACCCACGGACGTCCGCATGCGGAGGTGGTGGCCGAGACCATCGCGGGCGTCCGGACGGGGTGGCGGGAGGGACGGACCCTGGTGGTGTTCAACGCGGCGTACGACCTCACCATCCTCAAGAGGTGGGACCCGTCGTTCGAGGTGCTCGGGCCGGTGGTCGACCCGTTCGTCATCGACCGCGCGGTGGACCCGTACCGGCGGGGCAAGCGCACCCTCGGGGCCCTGTGCGCGCACCACGGCGTGAGGGTGGACGGTGCACATGAGGCCGGTGCCGACGCGCTCGCGGCGGA
>NZ_JAALDW010000405.1:0-1805 GCF_014145055.1 Dietzia sp. DQ11-38-2 | reverse complement strand
GAGGGCGATCGGCGGGACGATCGACGCCGGCAGCGTCGGAGCCGCGATCGACGCGGGTGTCAACGGGAACACCGAGGCGATCATCCAACAGGTGGCCGACGCGATCGGACGGGCCGACTTCGGGTCCATCCAACAGGGCCCGGCAGCACCTGCTCCCGCGCCCGGCCAGGGGGGCGGCAACACGGGCACCCCGTCGAGCTCGGCCAGGGTGGAGACGGTCGTCAACCGGGCACTGTCCCAACTCGGCGTCCCCTACGCCTGGGGAGGCGGAGACGCCAACGGGCCCACGCGCGGCATCCGGGACGGTGGCGTCGCGGACAGTCACGGTGACTACAACAAGATCGGCTTCGACTGCTCCGGCCTGATGATCTACGCGTTCGCCGGGATCGGCAAAGCCCTCCCACACTTCACCGGCTACCAGTACACGGCGGGCCCCCAGTACCCGGTGGCCACCCGCCAGCGCGGCGACATGCTCTTCTGGCCCGGTCACGTGGCGCTGTACCTGGGTGACGGCCGGATGGTCGAGGCCCCGCAGTCCGGCGACGTCGTCAAGATCTCACCGGTGCGGATGGCGGGGATCTCACCCATGGTCGTCCGGCTGACCTGACGACATCGCGCCGACCCACGGTGCCCGGCCGCTCGTCGGCCGGGCACTGGTCGGTCCGGGAACGGCCGTGCACCGGTACTGTCGATCGCAGTCCGTCCTGACGGTACGGCCCCGGTGCCACCGACCACAGACCTCGGACCCCGGGCCTCGGACCACGGGCCTCAGACCCCAGATCTCGCGAAGGAGCCCCCCGCGGTGAGCGATCCCCGAACCGACCATCCGGCCGACCCGGGTTCCGACCCCGCGGTTAGCGCGTCCTCCGCGGTCTCGGACGCCAGGCTCCTGGAGCAGGCGGTGTACGAGGTCAAGAAAGTCGTGGTGGGTCAGGACAGGCTCATCGAGATGATCCTGGTGGGACTGCTCTCGCGCGGCCACATCCTCCTCGAGGGCGTGCCCGGGGTCGCCAAGACGCTCACCGTGGAGACCTTCGCCTCCGTGGTGGGGGGCAGCTTCCGACGCCTCCAGTTCACCCCGGACCTCGTCCCGGCGGACATCGTGGGAACCCGGATCTACCGCCAGGGCCGCGAGGAGTTCGAGGTCGAGCTCGGTCCGATCCTGGCCAACTTCGTACTGGCCGACGAGATCAACCGCGCCCCGGCAAAGGTCCAGTCGGCCCTGCTCGAGGTGATGGCGGAGGGCCACGTCTCGATCGGCGGGCAGACCTTCCCGATGCCGGCACCGTTCCTGGTGATGGCGACCCAGAACCCCATCGAGAGCGAAGGCGTGTACCAGCTCCCGGAGGCCCAGCGGGACCGGTTCCTCTTCAAGCTCGTGGTGGACTACCCCAGCCCCGAGGAGGAGCGGGAGATCGTCTACCGGATGGGGACCCGTCCCCCGGAGCCCTCACGCGTCCTCGGCGTGGACGCGCTGCTCCGGCTCCAGGACGCGGTGCGTGAGGTCTTCGTCCACCACGCGCTGGTCGACTACGTGGTCCGCGTCACCGTCGCGACCCGCGAACCCGGGAGGCACGGCCTCGAGGACGTCGCCAGATGGCTCGCGTACGGCGCGTCCCCCCGCGCCACCCTGGGGGCCGTCACCGCGGCCCGGGCGCTGGCCCTGGTCCGGGGTCGCGACTACGTGGTGCCCCAGGACGTCGTCGACGTCCTGCCCGCGGTGCTCCGCCACCGGTTGGTTCTCACCTATGACGCACTGGCGGACGAGATCACGGCGGACACCGTGGTGCGCCGCGTCCTCGAAG
>NZ_JAALDW010000404.1:0-4324 GCF_014145055.1 Dietzia sp. DQ11-38-2 | reverse complement strand
CGTTGGAGCCTCTGGCGCCGGACGAGGACGGGATCTCCTGCCCGACCTCGTGGGCGGTGGGTCAGATCGCCGCCACGGTCGTCGCCGCGCTGCGCTCACCACGACCCCGGTGACGTGAACGGTGAGCCGCGGGTGAGCGAGCCCCGCCCCGGGGGCCCGGCCACCGTCGCGCCGCCGATTCGTGGACGCCCCGGGGGTCGTGCGTCAGACTGGACGCCAGGCCGCCTGTCGACCAGACCCGGGAAGAGGACGCCAGCCTCAATGGAGCATCTCCGCCACTTCGCCCAGGAGTTCCGGAAGGCCCTGCGGAATCTGCTGCCCATCGTGGTCGTGGTGGCGGCCTTCCAGCTGCTGGTCTTCCGCCGGATGCCCGAGGACCCCGTGCAGCTGGTCGCGGGTCTGCTGATCGTGGGTGTGGGGATAGCCCTGTTCCTCCAGGGCCTGGATCTCAGCGTGTTCCCGGTGGGCAAGAACCTCGCCAACCAGTTCACCCGCCGTGGTGCGCTCGGACTGCTCCTCACCTTCGGCTTCGCCATCGGATTCGCCGCGGTCGTGGCCGAACCGGCCCTGATCGCGGTCGCGGGACAGGCGGAACTGATCAGTGAGGGACGCATCGACGGCGTCGTCCTGAGGGTGGTCATCGCCGTGTCCGTCGGCCTCGTCCTGGTCCTGGGCATCCTGCGCGTGTTGCGGGGCTGGGCGGTCCACCGAATCCTCATCGGCGGGTACGTGGTGGTCCTGGTGGCCACGTTCGTGGCGCCGCCGGAGATCGTGGGTCTGGCCTTCGACTCCGGCGGGGTGACCACCAACGTCGTGACGGTGCCGCTGATCGCCGCGATCGGGATCGGGTTGGCCAACTCGATCCGGGGCCGCAGCGCGCTCACCGACGGTTTCGGCCTGGTGGCGCTGTGCGTGATGGTGCCCATGATCGGGGTGCAGCTCTACGGCATGTGGGTCTACACCTTCGGCGGTGGCGGCGGCACGCCCACCACCGGGGCGGAGGAGACCGGCGGGACGCACCTCTGGCTGGAACACGTGGTGGGACTGGCCGAGATGGTGCGCGACGTGGCTCCCATGGTGATCGTCGTCCTGTTCTTCCAATACGTGGCGCTGCGCCGCAAGCTGTCCCACCCGCTGCGCGTGGCCGTGGGGTTCGTCATGGTGCTCGTGGGTCTCTACGCCTTCGTGGTGGGCCTGAAGATGGGACTCTTCCCCCTGGGCACCCAGATGGCGGAGCAGCTGATCGACCGCGACATCCCCGTCCTGATCCTGCTGTTCGCCCTGCTCATCGGGTTCGCCACCACGATGGCCGAGCCTGCCCTGGTCGCCGTCGCAGACCAGGCGGAGAACGTCTCACCGGCCGGGATCAACGCGACCGCCATCCGCCTGGTCGTGGCCACCGGGGTGGCGGTCGGGATCGCCCTGGGGGTGTTCCGCATCCTGACCGGCGGGCCGCTGCACTACTTCATCATGGTCTCCTATGCCGCGGTCCTCGTCCTGCTGGCAGTGGCCCCGAAGTACATCGTCGCCCTGGCCTTCGACCTCGGCGGGGTGACCACCTCCGAGGTCACCGTGCCGCTGGTCACCGCGTTGGGCATCGGGTTGGCGAGCGCGATCGAGGGCCGCAGCGCCTTGATCGACGGCTTCGGGCTGATCGCCTTCGCCTCGATCTTCCCGATCATCTCCGTCCTGCTCTATGCCATCGTCCTCGAGAAAATCCCTCGTCTGCAGAAGGAAGCGTCATGAAATTCACGGCCGTCGTAGTGATCGCCCCTCCCGAACTGGAGGACCCCGCCATCGAGGTCGCGCAACGCGCGGGCGCGACCGGGGTGACGATCCTGGAGGGTAAGGGCATCGGCGGGCAACAGAAGAAGACGTTCTTCGGCCTGACCTTCGAGGGGTCCCAGTCGGTGCTGCTCATGGTCGTGGGCACCCACCTGGCCACCCCGATCCTCAAGGCGCTGCACGAGGTCCTCGTCGACGGGGACAACTCCCGCGGCATCGCCTTCAACGTCCCCATCGAGCACCTCACGGGGATCGACCCCCGACAACTGGTCAAGTTCGAGGAGTACATGCGCCGGGAGGACACCTGAGCCACGCCCGCCGCCCGCTCGACCCCGCCACGCAGCACCCCGCCCCTGCCCGCCCCATCCCGACCGTACGACCCCACAGGAGGTCCCCCATGCTCACCGTCACGCAGGTCATGGTCCCCGAGGTGATCACCATCTCCCCGTTCGCCACCCTGCGCGAGGCGCTGTCGACGATGCGCGCGAATCGGGTCAAGAGCCTCGTGGTGGAACGCCAGCACCCCCACGACGCCTACGGCCTGCTCAGCTACAACGAGTTGCTGCGCGCCATCATCGTCGAGGAGGGCGACGTCGACCTGCTCAACGTGTACGACGCCGCCGTCAAGCCCGCCATCTCCGTGGGTGAGGACCTGTCGGTGAACCAGGCCGCCGCCATGATGAGCCGGTACCACCTCAACCGCCTGGTCGTGGTCCGCGGCAACGAGCTCATCGGACTGCTCACGATGAACGACATCCTCGCGCGCCTGATCGACGACCTCGACTGACGGGGCCGGCTCGACGGGGTCGCGGGCCGTAAGTGCGCCCGGGGAGACTTGAACTCCCACGTCCGAAGACACTGGAACCTAAATCCAGCGCGTCTGCCAATTCCGCCACGGGCGCCTGCCCGGGGGTACCGGGCGAGGTGAGCTTACCGCGCCGTCGGCGGTATCGTTGAGGGGTGTCCGACAGCCTGAGCACCCGCCCGGTCGGAGGCGACGCCGCCTCCGGTCCTCCGGTCTCCGCCAAGGTCAGGCACCGCCCCTCGTGGATCGCCTTCGTCGTCCTCGGTGCGATCTTCTGCCTGGGGATGGGCCTATGGCAGCTGGACCGCTACCAGGAGGCCACGGGCACGGTCCAGAACCTCGGCTACACCTTCATGTGGCCGTTCCTGGCAGGCTTCCTCGTATACGCCTATCTGAAGTATGTGCGGCTGGAGGCGGACGAAGCCGACACGGCCGGTGCCGGTGCCGCCGAGGATGCGGGCGGTGAGGGTGACGACGACGAGGTCGGCGCTCCCCCCGGCGGTACGCCCCCTCGCCGGGGTGCGCGTCGGCGGGAACGGGCCGTCACCGAGATCCCCGCCGACCTCCTCCCCACCCGACGCCCCGTCGCTGAGGTACCGACCCGCGACGAGGGGCTGGAGGCCTACAACTCATACCTCGCCGAACTGGCCCGCCGGGACGCGGCCGCCGGCGACCGTCACCAGGAGAGAACCGACTCATGACCGTTGACGCCACCCCGGAGACCGACCACCGGAAGCCGGACCCCGGGGGCAAGATCCGTGGCGCGCTCGCCCGGTACCGCGCACTGGCGTGGATCACCGGTGTGTGGCTGCTGGTCCTCACGGTGGAGATGATCTACAAGTACCTGATCATCGAGAACTCCTCCGACGCCCCCGACTGGTTCACCTACATCGGACAGGCACACGGCGTCTTCTACATCTTCTACCTGTTCATGACGCTCGACCTGGCCATCAAGGCCCGCTGGCCGGCCTCCCGCACCCTGCTGACCGCCCTGGCCGGGACGGTCCCGTTCCTGTCGTTCTGGTTCGAGCACATACGAACCCGGGACGTCAGGGCCGAATATGCGGTCTGAACCGGGTCAGCTCCGCATCCCGCGCTCGGCGAGCTCCCGCAACGCCGGCACGAGCGCCCGCAGGGCCCGACCGCGGTGGGAGTCGGCGTCCTTCTCCTCCGCTGTGAGTTCGGCGGCGGAGCGGTCCGAGCCCTCGGGCAGGAACAGCGGATCGTAACCGAATCCACGCTCGCCCCGGGGCTCCCGCAGAACCTGTCCGGCCCAGCGCCCCTCCACGACCCGCGTCATGAGGGTGGCCGTCGACGGCGCCGAATCCCGTGCCGAGTACACCAGCGCGCAGCTGGAGAAGAAGGCCGCGCCGCGACGCTCGTCGGGCACGTCCGAGAGCTGTGCGAGCAGGAGCGCGTTGTTGGCCGCGTCGTCGCCGTGACGGCCCGCCCAGCGAGCGGAGAGCACGCCCGGCATCCCGTTCAGCGCGTCCACGGCCAGCCCGGAGTCGTCGGCCAGGCACGCCAGGCCCGTCGCCATCCACCCGGACCTCGCCTTGATCAGAGCGTTGTCCTTGAACGTCGCGCCGTCCTCCGGCTCCTCGGGGAAGTCGGGCACCTCGTCCAGGCCGATCGGCTCGATGCCGGCGATCCCCTCGGCCTCCAGGACCCGGCGCAGCTCGGCGAGCTTCTTGGCGTTCCGGCTGGCGACCAGCAGCCGGACGGTCACCGCTG
>NZ_JAALDW010000403.1:0-2376 GCF_014145055.1 Dietzia sp. DQ11-38-2 | reverse complement strand
GACCTCCACGTCACCGGACCCCGCGCCGCCGGTACCCGCGTCACCGGACTCCGCGCCGCCGGTATCCGCGCGACCAGCGGACCGGCCGGTCACCGTCGTAGGCGGTCGTCGTCGTCCGCGACGGGCATCACCGCGGTCGCGTCTGGCCGGTCCTCCGGCCGCACCGCGTTCTGCAGCGCGATCGACCGGGCCAGTCGGGCGTATCGCAGTTCCTGTTCGCGGAATCGCACGTAGGTGGAGACGGTGACGAATGCGAAGCCCATGACCAGCGCGTACAGCACCAGGTCCGTGCCCCGCTGGACGCCCAGGGCATTGGCCACCACGGTGAGGTCGTCCGGGCGCAGCACCGCATAGACCATGAACACCACGAACAGCACGAAGCCGATCTTGACCCCGGCCTTCGCCCGGGCTTTGCGCCGGTTGGCGAGGAAGAACGCCACCAGCGCGGCGCCGGCGAGCAGCAGTAGTGCCTTGATCATCGCGGCAACCTCTTTCCCACGAACCCGTCGGAGAGGATGTTGATCCCGTTGAGCAGCGACTGCCCCTTCGACATGGAGTACTCGGTGTAGAGGATGTCGACGGGCTGCTCCGCGACGCGCCACCCACGGTTGTCCATCAGTTCCACGAACTCGCTGGCGTGGCTCATGCCGTTCATCCGCAGGTTGAGGTCGTTCGCGACCCGCTCGTTGAACACCCGGAGCCCGTTGTGGGCGTCCGTCAGGCCGAGCCGGCGGGTGCGCGGGCTCAGCATGACGACGGTCCTCAGGACGATCCGCTTGATCAGCGGGACCTGATCGCCCTCGCGTCGCGGGCGGCCGAAGCGGGTACCCACCACGATGTCGACCGGTTCGGCTCGGACCCTCTCCACCATCGCGAGGACGTCCTTGACCTGGTGCTGGCCGTCGGCGTCGAAGGTGACGAAGTAGCGGGCGCCGGGTTGGGTGCGGGCGTACTCGACACCTGTCTGGATGGCAGCGCCCTGCCCGAGATTGACCGGGTGGCGGACGAGGTGCGCCCCCGCCCGGTGGATCGCGGCGGCGGACTCGTCGGACGACCCGTCGTCGACCGCCACGATGTTGGGGAACGTCTCTCGCGCACTGCTGAGCACGTCCTCGATGACGGTGCCCTCGTTGAAGCATGGCACGATCAGCCAGACGTCGCGGTTGCCCGTGGGGTCGTCTGCGGGGTCGCCGCCGGCCGTGTCACCGTGCTCTGGGAGTCGCTCACTGTCACTGCTCATCGCCGGTCGATACTATGCGATCGGACGGACAACCCGGTGACGAGAAGGACGGCGGTTCCCCGATGGCCATCGATGTGATGCTCCCCTACTACGGGGACGTCGGCCACTTCAAGAAGGCTGTGGACAGCGTTCTCTCCCAGAGCTATTCGGACTTCCGACTGGTCGTGGTGGACGACGGCTACCCGGACCCGGAGCCCGCCCGCTACATGGGGGAGATCACCGCACGCGACGAGCGGGTGACGTACGAGAAGAACGAGACCAACCTCGGTGCCAACGGCAACTACCGCAAGTGCCTGGAGATGGTCACCGCGCCGGTCGTCGTGGTGATGGGCGCCGACGACATCATGCTGCCCAACTATCTGCAGGTGGTGGCCGACGGGTTCGCGGCCGTTCCCGACGCCGCGGTGATGGAGGTGGGCGTCAGCGTGATCGACGAACACGGTGCGCCGGTCCGGCCACTGTCGGACACCGTCAAGTCGTTCACCCAGCCCAGGACAGACGGGCGCACGGTCCTGCACGGCGAGAAGCTGATGACCTCGCTGATGCACGGCAACTGGACCTACTTCCCGTCACTGGCGTGGAGTTCCGAGTGGATTCGCCGCATCGGGTTCCGCGAGGGGCTCGACGTGGTGCAGGACCTGGCGCTGCTGGTCGACGTGATCACCGCCGGCGGCCACATGGTCTACGACCCGACGCTGGCATTCCTCTACCGCCGGCACTCGGCGTCCGACTCCTCGGTGCGTGCGCTCGACGGCCGCCGCTTCGACGAGGAGGCCCGCTTCTTCGCCGCCGAGGCGGACGCGTTCGCCGCCCGGGGCTGGAAGAAGGCCGAGCGTGCCGCGCGACTGCACGTGACGTCGCGGCTCAACTCCCTGTCGCTGCTGCCCACCGCGGCCCGGGCCGGCAAGCTCGCCGAGGGTGGCAAGCGGCTCCTCGGCCACAGCTTCAGGAGGTTCTGACCCGGGCCGGGCCCGATCCCCGGGGCGGCTTAGATTTGGTCGTCCCTGCTGCGCCGGAAAGGCCCCCGCGCCGCAATGGGCACGACCAGAATCGGAGGCAGGTGAGCCGCCGGAATGGCCGGAGCGGAGGTCTATGTGATTCCCGAGCAGTGGATCCCGCACCGCCGTGAGGACGGC
>NZ_JAALDW010000402.1:0-1095 GCF_014145055.1 Dietzia sp. DQ11-38-2 | reverse complement strand
GCGGTTGCCGCGGCCCGCGCGGTGGGCCCGCCCCAGGGGAGCAGGTTCATGGTCCCGGCGCCCAGGCCCACGCACACGCTCAGCGTCAGCCGGCTCATGCCCAGGCGGTCGAAGAGCGGGATCATGGCCGGGATGGTGATGAGGAACGTGGTGGCCCCGGCGCCGTCGAGGTGGGCGGCCATCGCCAGCGCGGTGGTGGCCACGCAGATGGTGACCGGGGCGTTGCCCGCCCAGCGGACGATGCGCCGGATCAGCGGGTCGAAGAGCCCGGCGTCCCGCATCACCCCGAAGTAGGTGATGGCGAAGACGAACATCACCGTCACCCCGACCACGCCGCCCAGCCCGTCGGCGACGAATTCGCCGATCTCCGCCGGTCCGAACCCGGCGATCAGGGCGAAGACGATCGGCACCCCTGCCAGCGCCACCACCGCCGCCACGCGGTTGGAGAGCAGCAGAGCCAGAATCACCCCGATGGTGAGAAAACCTGCCCATGCGAGCACGAGAGCCCCTTTCGTCGGCTCCACACAGTGTGAGGTGACTCACGTTATGCAGTCCAACATCATTCAGCGATAGATTCATGTGCCATGAGCATGAATCTGGGCGTGCATCACCTCCGGGCCATCGTCGCCGTCGCCCATCACCGCAGCTTCACGCTCGCCGCCGCCGAACTAGGGGTCGCGCAGTCCTCGCTCAGCCGCACCGTGCTGGAGGCCGAGCGTCGGCTGCGCACCCCGCTGTTCCAGCGCAGCACCCGCCGCGTCCTGCTGACCAGTGACGGGGAGGCCGTGGTGACCGTGGCGCGGGGCGTGATCGAGCACGTCGACACCGGGCTGGCCCACATCGAGGGCTACCTCGCCGGCACCAGGGGGAGCATCACCATCGCCACGCTGCCGTCCCTGGCCGCGACCCTGCTGCCTCCGATGATCCGCGTCTACCAGCGGCTCCACCCCGACGTGGCGGTGCACGTGGAGGACAACCTCAGCGACCAGGTGACCGAGCACCTGCGCAGCGGGCGGGCCGACCTCGCGCTGACCACGCATCCGGGGGAAGGCCGCTCCGGACACGGCTCGGGCGGCGGCGCGGGCGACGACTCGG
>NZ_JAALDW010000041.1:0-10468 GCF_014145055.1 Dietzia sp. DQ11-38-2 | reverse complement strand
CACGCACCCGGCCGGCACACGCGCGCCCGGCCGGCACACGCGCCCGGCCGGCACACGCGCGCAAGCACTGCAGCCACACACGAAATCTCGCGTGTGGCTGCAGTGTTCGCGCGCGGTTGTGTCCGACAGTTGTTCTCGACGGTTGTGGTCAGCGCTCGTCGTCGTCGGCGGGGTCCATGGTCCCGGCCATCGCGGCGGCGGGGATGATCCCGCCGACGAAGACACCCAGGATCGCGACCCCGCCCATCGCGTAGGCGAGGCGATGGCCGTCCCCGAGTTCCAAGGAGGATCCGAAGACCAGCACGATCCCGGTCACGAAACAGAGTCCCACGAGCACCGACAGCGCGGTGGACCTGGCGCGCAGGAGTGTCTGCGTCTCGAACTCGTCGAGGTAGCGCGGCGGGGCGGTGTCCTTGACGTCGATGACGGTGCGCAGCATCGTCCACACCGTACAGATCGCCACCGCCATCGGCACCCAGGCGATCACGATGGGGAGCCAGAAGAACCCGGCCAGGGCGATCAGCGCCATGACCGCGACGCACGCCCAGTTCAACCGGACCAGCAGTCGGCGACGCTCGGGGGTGCGCCAGGAGGGCAGGCTGCCGGAGAGTCGGCCGACGGTCGTCTCGTAACGGCGCTCGGCGGCGGTCAGGGTGTCGTCGGCGATCGAGTTCATGGTGTGTCCTCTGCTCGTGGTGCGTCCGGTGGTGTGCGGCGGTAGATCTCGGTGGACATCGGCTGGAACTCGTCCCGGGAGAACACGGCCTCGACGGGCAGGTCGAACACCGCGCAGATGCGGAAGGCCAGATCCAGGCTGGGGTAGTGGTCGCCCCGTTCGAGCGCCCCCACGGTCTGGGGGTTGACCTCGATCCGTTCGGCGAGCGAGGCCCGGCTGAGTCGGTGCTCGGCCCGCAGGACGGCAATCCGGTTGTAGATGGGGAGCTTTTCTCCCCGTCGCACTGGGCTCATGCAATGCAGTGTTGTAAAAACCCAACGATCTGTCAAGTCTGCCGACGGCGTATTCTGGCTCACATGAGCAGCCTCCACGACATCACCTTCACGACCATCGACGGCGAACAGGCCCGGCTCGGTAACTACGCGGGGCACGCCGTCCTGGTGGTCAACGTGGCCAGCGAGTGTGGACTCACCCCGCAGTACGAGGGTCTGCAGGAACTGGCGGACGACTACCGGGACCGCGGGTTCTTCGTCCTGGGCTTCCCGTGCAACCAGTTCATGGGTCAGGAGCCCGGTGACGAGGACGCGATCAAGAAGTTCACCACCGAGAAGTACGGGATCTCCTTCCCGCTGGCGGCCAAGGTCGACGTCAACGGCCCGGATCGCCACCCGCTGTACGCGGAGCTGACCGCGGTCGCCGACGCCGACGGCCAGGCCGGTGACGTGCAGTGGAACTTCGAGAAATTCCTGCTCTCCCCCGCGGGAGAGGTCGTGGGTCGCTTCCGTCCCAAGGTGGAGCCGGGCGCCCCCGAGCTCACCGAGGCGATCGAGGACGTCCTCCCGGTCTGACCCCGTCCCGGCGCGTCACGTCCGGCCGGGGCGTCACCTCCCGTAGGGCCACCGGACGTACACCTCGCCGTCGTCGCTCCGTCACATGGGGCTGCGACCATGGCGACCATGACATCGCGCCCGGCCACCGCCCGCCTCATCGTCTCCGTCTCGGGTCTGCGGGACTCCACTCTCGAGGGAGCGGTCGACCTGGTCGGCGACCTCGAACGGCGACGCGTGCCAGTCTCATTGCTCGTCGCGCCGAGGCGGGGGCGTGAATACCGGATGACCGAGGACCGGGCCACCCAGGGGTGGCTCCGGCACCGTCGCGAGCGGGGTGACTCGATCGTGCTGGGTGGATACGACGAGGCGGCTACCCGACCGCGCCGGCCCGAGTTCGCCGCGATCGGACCTGCGGAGGCGGCAGTCCGTCTCGCCGCTGCGGACCGGATCATGGCCGATATGGGCCTGAGGACGCGGCTTTTCGCACCTCCTCGGTGGAACGCCTCGCCGGGGTGCCTCGAGGCGCTGCCCGGCGCGGGCTTCCGGCTCTGCGCCTCCCTCGTCGGCGTCCATGACGTGGTCCGCGGGACCACGGAGCGTGGACGGGCGCTGTCGATCGGGGAGGGCTTCATCGCCGACGCCTGGTGGTGCCGGGCCCTCGTCACCGCAGCCTGTCGGACGGCGGCGTCGGGAGGTCTGGTGCGCGTCAACGTCTCCGCCACCCAGCTCTCGCGCCGCGCACCGCGGTCGGCGTTGTTGGACGCGGTGGATCGGGTGACCGGGGAGTACGGGGCGATCGCCGGCCGCTACGAATGGCCGGCGGTCGCACTGGCCCCCGCGGCCTGAGCCATTCGGTGGCCCCGCCGACTCCTAGTACGATTGGCAGCCGAGCCCCGGCCGGTCCGGGTCCGCCCCCGCGTTTCCACCGATCGAGGAGATCCACCGTGGCCCGAGTCGTCGTCGAAGTCATGCCCAAGGCCGAGATCCTCGATCCGCAGGGGCAGGCCATCCACCGGGCCCTGGGCCGTCTCGGCCACACGGGCGTGACCGACGTCCGTCAGGGCAAGCGGTTCGAGCTCGAGGTGTCCGACGAGGTGTCCGACGCCGAACTCGAGGAGATCGCGTCGTCGCTCCTGGCCAACACGGTCATCGAGGACTGGACGGTCGTGCGCGTGGACACCGCGGAGGTGGCCTCGTGAGCGCACGGGTCGGCGTCATCACCTTCCCCGGCACGCTCGACGACATCGACGCCTCGCGGGCCGTGACCAGGTCCGGCGCGGAGGCCGTCTCGTTGTGGCACGACGACGCCGACCTCAAGGGGGTCGACGCCGTGGTGGTGCCCGGCGGATTCTCCTACGGCGACTACCTGCGTTGCGGCGCGATCGCCTCGATGGCACCCGTCATGGGCGAGGTCATCGCGGCCGCCCGGGGAGGGATGCCGGTGCTGGGCATCTGCAACGGCTTCCAGATCCTGTGTGAGGCGGGCCTGCTGCCCGGTGCCCTCGGGCGCAACCGCGACATGCACTTCGTGTGCCGCGACGAGTGGCTGCGCGTGGAGAACACCGACACCGCGTGGACCGGGCGGTTCGAGCAGGGGGCCGAGATCCTCATCCCCCTCAAGTCCGGCGAGGGGCGCTTCATGGCCACGGCGGAGACGATCGCGCAGCTCGAGGGCGAGGGGCGAGTGGTGTTCCGCTTCGCCGGCGACGCCCCCAACGGATCGACCAACGGCATCGCCGGTATCTGCTCGGAGAACGGCCGGGTCGTGGGCCTCATGCCCCACCCGGAGCACGCGATCGACCCGCTGACCGGCCCCTCCGACGACGGCCTGGGGCTGTTCCTGTCCGCCCTCGACTCGGTGGTCACCGCCTGACCCGAGACCTCTACTCGCCACGACGGGCCCGCCGGGATCACTCCCGGCGGGCCCGTCGTTCAGCAGGGTGGGTCCGCGATCAGAAGGCCGGGGCGCTGCTCCCGATATCCGCCCCGGCTCCACCGAGGATGTTCAGCAGCAGGCCCGGGAGGATGAACGCGGCCTGCGTGAGGGTGTCCACCGCGGAGGACCCGGTGGGCTCGCCGACGCTGCCCGAGGCCTCTCCGATGATGGGAAGGATGATTTCGCTGACCGAACCGACGAGGTCCATGTGGTCTCCTTTACGTAACCGCCCCGAACGGTCTCGGGGTTGATGCCTGCCACCCTGGTGGTCGCAGGTACAGGCGAGTCTGCACCCGGAGTTGGACACGTGGGGACTATTGCGTCCAGTTCGTTACATTAGTGTTTGCTGAGATTCTGACCCTCGAGTGGGTGTGGGCAGACCGGAGCTCGGCGGATCGCCCGTCCTGCCGGCCCTCATGGATGCGGGCGTTCGATCCTCCGGACCGGCAGCGGTCGCCGGACCCGTGGACTGCGGTAGGCGTGGAATGCGGTAGAACCGTGGGGTGAGCGAATCCACCACCCAGCCCGAGTCCGCGTCCGACAGATCCCACCGGCCGTTCGACATCGTCGTCTACGGTGCGACCGGCTACACCGGCGGCCTGGTCGCCGACTACCTGATGCGCAACCTCCCCGAGGGGGGCGCGTGGGCGGTGGCGGGCCGGTCGAGGGTGAAGCTCGATGCGCTCGTGGCCAGGCTCAGCGCCGAGATGCCCGACGTCCCGGCCCCGGGGATCGTGGTGGCGGACACCGGGGATCCGGAGTCACTGGCGGACATGGCCGGGTCGGCCCGTGTCGTGCTCACCACCGTGGGCCCGTACCTCGAGTACGGCGAACCGCTCGTCGCCGCCTGTGCGGAGGCCGGTACCGACTACGTCGACCTCACGGGCGAGCCCGAGTTCGCCGACCGCATGTACCTCGAGTACCACGACACGGCCGTGGCCTCCGGCGCGCGCATCATCCACGCGTGCGGGTTCGACTCCATCCCCCACGACCTGGGCGTGTACTACACCATGAAGCAGGTCCCCGAGGGGGTACCGGTGGCCGTGTACGGCGCGGTCCACGCCGACGCCCAGTTCTCCGGCGGCACCTACCACTCGGCCATCGGCCAGTTCGCCAGGCTCCGCCAGGCCGCCCGCACCGCAAAGGCGCGGCGCGCGAAGGAGGGCAGGGTCGAGGGTCGGCGCATCAAGTCGGTGACGGGCAAGCCGCACCACGACAGCGTCCTCGGTCGCTGGTTGGTCCCCCTGCCCACGATCGACCCGCAGATCGTCCTGCGCTCGGCGGCCGCGTTGGAGAGCTACGGCCCGGACTTCAGCTACGCGCACTACGCCTCGGTCAAATCGCCTCTGACCGCGACGGCGGGCATGGTCGGGGTCGGGGCGCTGGCCGTGGGTGCGCAGATCGGCCCCATCAGGTCTCAGCTTCTCAAGAGGATCGATCGTGGCGCCGGGCCGAGCGAGTCCCGCCGCGCCCGGTCGTCGTTCGACGTGACCTTCGTGGCGTTGGCGGGTGGGCGTCGGGTGGTCACCCGGGTCTGCGGCGGTGACCCCGGATACACCGAGACCTCCATGATGATCGCGGAGTCGGCCCTGTGCCTGGCCTTCGACGAGCTCCCCGCTCTCGCGGGGCAACTCACCACCGCCCAGGCGATGGGGGACGCGCTCCTCGCGCGCGTCGAGCGCGGGGGTCTGACCTTCGAGGTGCTGTCCACCTAGCCCCGGCCGGGAGCGGATTCGCGGGCCGCCGGGGGCCGACTAGACTCGCCCCCGTGACGACTCACGTGGATTCCATCTCGCACGCCTCCGACACCCCCGAGCTCGCCCAGCCGTGGGCCGAACTCGGGCTGAAGGAGGACGAGTACGCCCGGATACGCGAGATCCTCGGCCGTCGGCCCACGGACGCCGAGCTGGCCATGTACTCGGTCATGTGGTCGGAGCACTGCTCGTACAAGTCCTCCAAGGTGCATCTGCGCTACTTCGGCGAGACGACGACGGACGAGATGCGATCCACCATGCTCGCGGGAATCGGCGAGAACGCCGGCGTGGTCGACATCGGTGACGGGTGGGCCGTGACGTTCAAGGTCGAGTCACACAACCACCCCTCCTACATCGAGCCGTACCAGGGCGCCGCGACCGGTGTCGGCGGGATCGTCCGCGACATCATGGCGATGGGCGCGCGCCCGGTGGCGGTCATGGACCAGCTGCGGTTCGGCCCGGCCGACGCGGACGACACCCACCGTGTGCTCCCGGGCGTCGTCGCGGGTGTCGGCGGTTACGGAAACTGCCTCGGTCTGCCGAACCTCGGCGGTGAGACCGTCTTCGATGAGTCCTATGCGGCCAACCCGCTGGTCAACGCCCTGTGTGCTGGCGTGATGCGGGTCGAGGACCTCCATCTCGCGTTCGCGTCCGGGACGGGGAACCGGATCATCCTCTTCGGCGCCCGGACAGGACTCGACGGGATCGGGGGAGTGTCCGTCCTCGCCTCCGAGACCTTCGAGGAGGACGAGCACGGCGCGCCCGTCAAGCCCCGCAAGCTCCCCAGCGTCCAGGTGGGGGACCCGTTCGCCGAGAAGGTGCTCATCGAGTGCTGTCTCGAGCTCTACCGCGAGGAGCTCGTGGTCGGGATCCAGGACCTCGGGGGAGCGGGTCTGGCCTGTGCCACCTCCGAACTCGCCGCGGCGGGTGACGGCGGGATGCACGTCGTGCTGGACAACGTGCCCCTGCGCGCCGAGGGGATGTCGGCGGCGGAGATCCTGTCGAGCGAGTCGCAGGAGCGGATGTGCGCCGTGGTGGCGCCGGAGAACGTGGACGCCTTCATGGAGGTGTGCCGCCGGTGGGACGTGTTGGCCACCGACATCGGTGAGGTCACCGACGGCGACCGGCTCACCATCGAGTTCCGCGGCGAGACCGTGGTGGACGTCCCCCCGCGCACCGTGGCCCACGACGGCCCGGTCTACGATCGCCCCCTGGAGCGCCCGGCGGACCAGGACGCCCTGCAGGCGGACACCACCGCCTCGTTGGCGCGGCCGACCACCGGCGAGGAACTGCGTCGCACGCTCCTCGACATGGTGGCCAGCCCCGCACTGTGTTCGCGCAAGTTCATCACCGAGCAGTACGACCGCTACGTGCGCGGGAACACGGTCCTGGCGGAGAACGCGGACGGCGGGGTCCTGCGGATCGATGAGGAGTCGGGCCGCGGCATCGCGCTGTCGACCGACGCCTCGGGGCGCTACACCAGGCTGGACCCGTACACTGGCGCCCGCCTCGCGTTGGCCGAGGCGTACCGGAACGTGGCCGTCACCGGCGCGCTCCCGGTCGCCGTGACCAACTGCCTCAATTTCGGCTCCCCCGAGGACCCCGGCGTCATGTGGCAGTTCCGCGAGGCCGTCCACGGCCTGGCAGACGGCTGCGCCGAGCTCGGCATCCCCGTGACCGGTGGAAATGTGTCCTTCTACAACCAGACCGGGTCCACACCCATCCTGCCCACTCCCGTCGTGGGGGTGCTCGGGGTGATCGACGACGTCGCGCGTCGTATCCCGACCGCGTTCGGAGACACCCCGGGCGAGAGCGTCTACCTGCTCGGTGAGACCCGGGACGAGCTCGACGGTTCGATCTGGGCGCAGGTCGCCCACCAGCACCTCGGCGGCATGCCCCCGACGGTCGACCTCGAGTGGGAGGCCACGCTCGCCCGGATCCTGGCCACGTGCTCCAAGGACGGCCTGATCACCGGCGCACACGACCTGTCGGAGGGCGGGCTCGCCCAGGCGCTCGTGGAGTCGGCCCTCGCCGGGGAGTGCGGCCTCAGAGTGGTGTTGCCCGCCGACGCGGACCCGTTCGTGTGGCTGTTCTCCGAATCCTCCGGCCGCGTGATCGTGTCGGTTCCCCGGGGCGAGGAGATCCGGTTCCAGCAGATGCTCACGGCACAGCACATCCCGCACACCCGCATCGCCGTCACGGACCCGGACTCGGAGGCCTTCGAGGTCCAGGGGCAGTTCACCCTCACCACCGCCGACCTGCGCGCGGCCCACGAGGGGACGCTGCCGGAGTTGTTCGGCGTCGACCCCGTGTGAGACCCCTCCTCCGGAGTCAGACCGCTCCGAGTACGGTCGCTCCGAATGCGGCCGCTCGGAGGTGGTCCGATGCGTGACCTCCGCAGGCGCGAGCGGGTGCTCGCGGTGGTCCTGGCCGGCACGGCGGGCTTCGTCGACGCGGTCGGCTTCCTGGTGGTGGGCGGTTACTTCGTCTCGTTCATGAGTGGTAACTCCACCCGGCTGGCCGTCGATCTGGTGGAGGGGGACCTCGGGGGCGCGGGCATCGCGGCCGTCGTCCTGGTCTCGTTCTTCCTCGGAGCGGTCGCGGGAGCGGTGGTGACCCGGCTCCGGCCCGGGGACGACCGCCCGGCCGTCCTGGCCCTGGTCGCCTCCTTGCTGTTGCTATCGCTCGCGGTGCACCAGCTCACCGCGGCCACGGTCGTCGGGGCGCCGGCGTCGATGACTGTCGTCGCGGCCTCGATGGGGGCCATGAACTCGGTGTTCCACTCCAGGGGCGAGGTCTCGCTGGGGGTCACCTACATGACCGGTGCGGTGGTCAAGTCCGCACATCGCCTGGTGGATGCGCTGGCGGGGGGGTCGTGGGCGCCCTATCGTCAGCAGGTCTCGCTCTGGGCGGCACTCGCGCTGGGCGGTGTGGCGGGCGCGGTACTCCAGATCGTCCTCGGCGTGGCCGCGCTGGGCGTCGCCGCGGCGGTCGTGGCCGTCGCCCTGTTCGTGACCGTGTGGGTGCGCGGGCGGGAGCGCCGAGGGGCGTGAGGCAGGGGGCCGAGGTGGGGCCCGAGGCCGGGACCAGAGGGCCTGGTTCAGCCTCGTCGCCGTGCCCGCAGATAGGCCTCCCGCGCGGCGAGGCCATGGACCACCTCGTCGATCATGGGACGGACGAACCGCGCGCGGTGCGCGGAGTCTGAGGCCGCCGCGGCGGCCAGGTTGAGGGCGGAGAACGCGGCGAGGGTGAGCGAGACCCGCACCAGGGTCACGCTGACCGGGACGCCTGCCAGCAGGCCGCCGAGACCCTCCGTCGTCCAGAGCGTCCACCGGGTCTCGGTGGCCTCGGGGATCGCTATCCACCCCAGGAAGACGAAGAACAGGAAGACCAGGCAGGCGAACAGCGCGGCCTGGATCAGGGTGGCGATCACCGGGACCAGCAGGACGTTGATCCGTTCGGCGATCCGCAGTTCCCGGCCCGGCGCCCGGGCCTCCAACTCGTCGTGGAGGTCGTCGCGCGTGGTGATGGTCACGAGGAGGACCGTGAGCAGGCCCATGACGCCCACCACGGCGAAGGTCCGCGGCCAGGACAGGGCCACCATCACCTGCCAGATCTCCGCGCTGAAGAACAGGAAGAGCACGGCCAACATGAGGACCGGCAGGACCCGGGCCACCATGTGGCCCATGGTCCCCAGCTCGCGCCGGACCCGCCGTGCGGACCAGCGCACGAGCGAGCCCGCGCCGACGTAGGTGCCCACCAGGACCCCCGCCGCGAGCAGAACGGTCGTGCCCGGGCCGGGGCCGTCATGGGGTTCGAAGGACAGCGGGGCCGCCACGACGAGCGCGACCGCCGAGGCGAGCCCGATGACGGACCCGGGCAATGGGCCCACGCGACGGACCACGCGGGCCACGAACCAGCCGAGGATCGGCGCCGCGATGAACAGTCCGAGTGCCAACAGGAGCAGGAGGATGATCGGATCGCTCACCGCCAGCTCCTCCCATTCGGGGGAGTCCTCTCCGACCCGCTCGAGCAGCGCCACCGCGTAGTCGTTCGAGCGGTCCAGTGCGGAGAGACCCGAGGTGGCCACCGCGAGGCCCGCGCTGACCCCGGCCGAACGGACGAGGATCTCCCGGGCCCGCGTGGACGGGACGATCATCATCGGCAGGCCGAGGTCCCGCAGGTGATCCTCGTGGGCGCCGAGGCTGCTGGCCGGCGTCGGAGCTGTCGTGGACACGGGGGATATTCTGGCAGTCATCGTGCTCCACGCGGACCGTACCGCGGACTATCGTCGAGCCATGCCCACCAGCGAGCGACCGGTCACGTCGCCCGGCGCGGAATCGGACGACCCTGCCGGGCCGGCCGGGCCGGAGACACAGGCCGGGCCCCCGGTCTACGCCCGCCTGCCGTCCAAGGTGCGGGACGACGACGTCCGTCCGGCGCTGCCGGGTCAGATCGTCGACACGGTGTTCTTCGCCCTGGCCACCCTCTCGGCCGGATGGTTGGGCTGGCGACTGTTGGACGAGGTGTGGCGCCACACGTGGTGGCACCTGTTCCTGCTGATCCCGTTCTGGGCGCTCGTGGCCTATCTGGTCCTGCCCCGCCTGCAGACCATGATCACCTCGGTCTACGTGCCCGGGTACTTCATCGCCCGCACCCGGACGTCAGACGGTCTGCTGGGGGACCCGGTCAACCTGGCCGTCGACGGCACGGCCCGGCAGATCCACGAGGCCATGACGGCCTGTGGTTGGGTGCTGGCCGACGACGTCACGGTCCGCTCGTCCTGGGGCATCATCCTGTCCTCGGTGCTGCGGCGGTCCTACCCCTCGGCGCCGGTGAGCCCCCTGCGGCTCTTCGGCCGGAGGCAGTGCCTGGCATACCAACAGGAGGTGGAGGGCAACGCGGCGCAGCGACATCACGTCCGGTTCTGGCGGTGCCCCGACGGCTGGCTGCTGCCCGGCGGCCATCGCGTGCAGTGGCTCGGGGCGGGAACCTACGACAGGGCGGTGGGGCTGTCGCTGTTCACCCTGCAGGTGACCCACAAGATCGACGCGGACATCGACGTGGAGCGCGACTACATCGTGGCCTCGATCCGGTACCACGTCCCCGCCGCGGAGGTCCGCGTACTCGAGAACTTCTCGGCCGGGTATCACTCCCGGAACGGCGGGGGCGACGCGATCCGCACGGACGGCGACCTGCCGGTGGTGGACCTGCGGGCCGTTCCGGTCCCCGAGGTCGCCGCGGCCGATCTGCCCGCCGGGCTGGTGCGGGC
>NZ_JAALDW010000401.1:1560-6480 GCF_014145055.1 Dietzia sp. DQ11-38-2 | reverse complement strand
GCTCGCGCCCGAGCACCCGCACCCCGCGGCCACCGAGGACACCCTCGCGGGCTGGGAGTGGCTGCTGAGCATGGGCTTCCGGGCGCAGGACATCGTGGTGGCCGGGGATTCCGCCGGCGGCAACCTCGCCCTGCAACTCGTGGCCGCCCTCGGCGCGGAGAAGGCCGCGATGCCGGCGGGGGTCGTCCTGCTCTCACCGTGGGTGGATCTGGACTTCACGGACATGACCGCCCGCGACCGCACCCGCAAGGACCCGTTCCTCGCCCTCGGCCTGGCCGAGCTGTGCCGACGCCAGTACGCCCCGGGGGTGGACCCGGACGATCCCGCCATCTCGCCGATCAATCACGTCCCGTCCCCGGACTGGCCGCCGTTCCTCATCCAGTGCGGGGGCGAGGAGATCTTCTGCGGGGGGATCGAGAAGCTCGCCGAGCGGTTCGCCGAACACGGGGTCCGGCACGAGTTCCAGCTCTGGCCCCACCAGTTCCACGTGTTCCAGGTGTTCCACCCCCTCGTCCCCGAGGCCAAGCTCGCGGTGCGCGACATCGGGTCGTTCATCCGCGGGTGCCTGCGCGGCTGAGCCCCGAGGTCGGGCCGTCGGTCGGCCCCGCGGTCAGCCGCACCGCCATACCGTCGGTCAGACCGTGAGCACCAGGCCCGACGTCGGCACCCCGGTGCCCGCGGTGACGACCAGCTTCTCCGCACCCGGCACCTGGTTCACCGAGTCGCCCCGCAGCTGACGCACGCCCTCCGCGATGCCGTTCATGCCGTGGATGTAGGCCTCGCCGAGCTGCCCGCCGTGGGTGTTGAGCGGCAGCCGCCCGCCCACCTCGAGCGCGCCCGGTTCACGGACGAAGTCCTTGGCCTCTCCTCGGCCGCAGAAGCCGAGCTCCTCGAGCTGCATGAGGACGTACGGCGTGAAGTGGTCGTACAGCACCGCCATGTCCATGTCCTGCGGACGGAGTCCGGACTGGGACCACAGCTGATCGCCGACGATCCCCATCTCCGGCAGCCCGGCGAGCTCCGGGCGGTAGTACGAGGTCATGATGTATTGATCGGGCCCCGAACCCGAGGCGGCCGCCGCGATCGACACCGGCCGGTGCGGCAGGTCCCGGGCGCGTTCGGGGGTGGTCACGACGATCGCCTGGCCGCCGTCGGACTCCTGGCAGCAGTCCAACAGGTGCAGTGGCTCGGCGATGTAGCGCGAGCTCTGGTGATCCGCGAGCGTGATCGGCTTGTCGTAGAAGAACGCGTTCGGGTTGACGGCCGCGTGCGTGCGGTCCACCACCGCGATCCGGCCGAAGTCCTCGCTCGTGGCCCCGTAGTCGTGCATGTACCGCCGGGCGACCATCGCCACGAACCCGGCCGGGGTCGACAGCCCGTGCGGGTAGGAGAACGCGTTGTCCGTCCCGGACGAGTTGACCTGCTGCACCAGGGCCGAGTTGACCTGGCCGAACCGCATCCCCGACCGTTCGTTGAACGCGCGGTAGCAGACCACCACCTCGGCCACCCCGGTCGCCACGGCCATCGCGGCCTGCTGCACCGTGGCGCACGCCGCGCCGCCGCCGTAGTGGATCCGGGAGAAGAAGTTCAGGCTGCCGATGCCGGCGGCCCGCGCCACCGCGATCTCCGTGTTGGTGTCCATCGTGAAGGACACCAGGCCGTCCACGTCCGACGGCTGCAGTCCCGCGTCCGCCACGGCCGCGCGCACGGCCTCGGCGGCCAGACGCAGCTCGGAGCGGCCCGAGTCCTTGGAGAAGTCGGTGGCACCGATGCCGACGATCGCGGCCCGGTTGGCGAGTGACTCGGCCGCGAGGGTGCTCACTGTGGATCTCCGTTCATGTAGAGGGTCGCCGTCGAGGTGACGTGCGCGCCCAACGAGTCCGTGCCGACGATCTTCAGAGTGACCAGCCCGTCGGCGTCGACCCCGGTGACCTCACCGGCCAGGGTGAGCGTGTCGTACGCGTACCAGGGCACTCCGAGGCGCAGCCTGATCGACGTGATCCGGGCGCGCTGACCCGCCCAGTCGGTGACGAACCGCTGCACCAGACCCGTGTCCGTGAGGATGTTGACGAAGATGTCCTCGGAGCCCTTGGCGTGAGCGAGGTCGCGGTCGTGGTGCACGTCCTGGAAATCCCGGGTCGCCAGAGCGGAGGCCACGATGAACGTCGGGGTGCCCTCGACGGTCAACTCGGGCAGTCGGTCCCCCACCGCCACCGCGGGCGGCTCGGCCGGGCAGATCACTCGATCACTCACTTCGACTCCTCCCGCTCGGTGCTCGCGTGCTCGGTGGCCTGGCGGTCGGCGACCGGCCGCCAGGCGTACAGGGTCCACGGCTCGGTCCCGAAGGCGGCGTCCTCGCCGGGGTCGCCCGGCATGTCGAGGAACTCGACCTCGACCGGCATCCCGATCGTCACCTCGGCCGGGTCCACCTCGCGCAACTCACCGAGCATCCGCACCCCCTCCTCCAGCTCCACGAGGGCGATGACGAACGGGAACCGGGTGCGTCCCGGGACGCGTGGGGCGTGGTGGGTGACGAAGCTGTACACGGTGCCGCGACCGGAGGCCACGACGTAGTCGGTCTGCTCGGACCTGTCCTTCCACAGCGCCGGGACGGGCGGGTGCTGCAGCGAGCCGTCCTCGAGTGTCTGGATGCGCAGTTCGTGGGCGCGGACGCCGTCCCAGAAGAAGCGCGTGTCCTGCGAGACGGACGGGCGCATGACCTTTCCCACCACCAGGTCGTCCGTAGGGGCCCCGGAGCTCGAGACGATGCCGGCGGACTCGGCGGCGGGCTTGGCGGCGGGCTTGGTAGCCGGCTCGGCCTGACGGGCGGCGGGGCGGAACTTGAGGATCCGGAAGTCCATCTCCGCCACGAGCTCGTCGCCGACCCGCCAGTAGTTGCGGGTGGTGAAGAACCAGCCCTCCCCCAGGCCCGTGGTCTTGGGTCCCACGACGTCGGTGAGCACCGAGGAGATGGTGACCTCCTCGCCGGGGCGGATGTACCGGTGGTAGGTCGAGTCGCAGTTGGTGGCCACCACCGAGGTGAAGCCCTCGGCGTCGAGGATGTCGGTCATCCGCCCCAGCGGGTCGTCGGCCTCCCGAGCCTTCCCCAGACCACGCATGGTCCACACCTGCGCCATCGCCGGCGGGGCCACGAGGCCACCGTGGCCGGCCGCCCCCGCTGCGGCCTCGTCGGTGTAGATCGGGTTGACGTCACCGATCGCCTCGGTCCAGTTGCGGATCATCGGCAGATTGACGGGATCTCGGCCCGTCCTGGGGGCGCTGCCCCCGGACCGGCGCACCTCGTCGGCGGCGGCGAGGATGCGGTCCGCCTGCTCGTCACTCATGGATGTCCTTCTCGTTCGGTGGTGGACGTGGCCGGATCGGGTCGCCGTCAGCGGGCGGTGCGGGGCATGCCGAGGCCGCCCATGCAGGTCAGTTCGCGCATGACCTCGTTGACGCCTCCCCCGAAGGTGATCACGACGTTGCGCTTGTTCATCATGTCGAACCACCGCTGGAGCTTCGCGGTGTCGGGATCGGTGGGGTCGCCGAAGCGGCCCAGTAGTTCTTCGATGATCCGACCGACGTGTTGGATCCTCTCGGTGGAGAACACCTTGGACGCGGCCGAGTCGCCCATCGACGGGTTCTCCCCGGCGGAGGAGACCTGCCAGTTGAGCAGTTCGTTGAGCCGGACGAACGCGAAGATCTCGGCGAGCCCGCGACGGACCTCCGGCCGGTCCAGGTGCCGGACCCCGTCGGCCCCGGTGCCGCGGGCCCAGCCGACCAGCTCGTCGTAGTACCCGCCCGGTCGGCCGGACGGCGCCAGCATCACGCGCTCGTGGTTGAGCTGGGTGGTGAGCATCTTCCATCCACCGTCGACCTCGCCCACGACCATGTCCGCCGGGACGCGCACGTCCGAGTAGTAGGTGGCGTTGACGTGGTGGGCGCCGTCGCAGGTGATGATCGGGGTGTACGAGAACCCGGGGTCGGTGGTGTCGACGATGAAGATGGTCAGACCGCGGTGCCGGGAGTCCGGGGCCCCGGTGCGGGCGGCCAGCCAGATGTAGTCGGCGTGATGGCCGCCGGTGGTCCACATCTTCTGCCCGTTGATGATCCAGTCGCCGGTCGCCTCGTCGCGCCTGGCGGTGGTCCGCAGCGCGGCGAGGTCGGTGCCGGCGTCGGGCTCGGAGTAGCCGATGGCGAAGTGGATCGAGCCGTCGAGGATGCCGGGGAGGAACTTCTCCTTCTGCGCCTCGGTACCGTACTTCTGCAGGGTCGGGCCCACGGTCTGCAGCGTGACCGACGGCAACGGCACGTCGGCGCGGGTGGCCTCGTTGGTGAAGATCAACTGCTCGATGTGGCCGAAACCCTTACCGCCGAACTCGGTGGGCCACCCCACGCCCAGCCACCCGTCCCGGCCCATCCGCTCGATGATCTTCGCGTAGGTGTCGCCGTGGCGCGTGGTGGCGATGTCCGCCGCCTCCTCGGGCGAGATGAGCGTGGAGAAGTACTCCCGGAGCTCGGCCTGCAGCGCCCGCTGGTCTGAGGTGAGGTCGATGAAGGTGCCCTCCGGGGTCGCCCCGGCGTCGGCGTCGGTCGAGGCGGGTGCCACGTGCTCGACGGGGTCGGACGCCACCGCCGACGCGAGGTCGTCCAAGTGGTACTGCGCGCCGCCGACGAAGCGGGCCAGGTCCTTCACCGCCGACGAGTACCGGAACATGGGGTAGGTGATGTCCACCCCGACCCCGCCGTGCAGGTGGTGCAGCATCTGCACCGCTCGCGGCCCCTCGGTGGCCAGCCAGTAGGCACCGATCGCGGGATCGGTGGCGTAGCGGTCCGCCGGGCCGGTGAGCCCCTCCGAGACCCGCCAGGTCACCGACTGTGAGATCACGTGCAGCGTGCGCGAGATGATGTAGACGTCGG
>NZ_JAALDW010000401.1:0-1550 GCF_014145055.1 Dietzia sp. DQ11-38-2 | reverse complement strand
CGTAGCGCCGGGCGCCGGCGCTCGAGCGGCCGGGGGCGTCCGAGGCGGGAACCGGCCGCTCGGGCGTGTAGGGGCGCGGATCCGGGAGGGTGAACCACCGTCGCCGGCGACGCTCCGGGGAACTGAGGATCGCGGAGATGGCCTCGGGCTCGTGTCGTGCGCAGTTGGCGAGGAGTCCGAGGGACACCAGGGTGACGACCGCCGAGGTGCCACCGTTGGAGATCAGCGGTAGCTGGAGGCCGGTGACCGGCAGCAGGCCCACCACGTACCCGATGTTGATGAACGCCTGGAGGACGATCGTCGTGGTGATCGTGCCCGCGAGCAGTCGCCGGAACGGGTCGGCCGAGCGCAGCGCGATGCGCATACCCGCCCATCCCAACGCCAGGTACAGCGAGACGACGACCGCTGCCCCGAACCAGCCCAGTTCCTCTCCGATGATCGCGAAGATGAAATCGTTGGTCGCCTCGGGGAGGTAGAACCACTTGGCACTGGACTGTCCCAGGCCGACCCCGAACAGGCCTCCCTCGGCCAGCGAGAGCATCCCCTGATACGACTGGTACGCCGACCCCTGCGGGTTGGAGAAGTCCCCGACGAAGGTGTTGGCGAATGTTCTGACCCGTTCGAACCGATAGGCGAACGTCACCGCGAGCACTCCGAACACGACGGTGCCGAAGGCGATCACCCACACGAAGTGTCGGGTCGGATACCCGGCGAACCACAGCACGCACAGGAAGGCGAGGGTCACCGCCGTGGCCATCCCGAGGTCGGGGGCGACGACGACGAGGGCGGCGACCACCCCGTACCCGACGATGGCCGGGAAGAGCAGATCGAGCCAGTACCCGGTGCGTATCCGCTTGGCCACCACCGACGAGGCCCAGACGATGAACGTGAACTTGGCGATCTCCGCGGGCTGGATCGCGAAGAACCCGAGGTCGATCCATCCGCGCGAGCCGTTGATCTCCATGCCGACGCCCGGGATCAGGACGGCGATGAGCAGCCCGATGGACACCAGCAGCATCGGTAGCGCGGCGGCCCGGAGGAGCTCGAACCGCATACGCAGGGCGACCAGGAACCCCACCCAGCCGATCGTCACGAAGACCGCCTGGCGGAGGAAGATGTCGAAGGGTGTACCGCCACCGGAGAACGCGAGGACGTTGGAGCTCGAGAGCACCATGCCCAGGCCGATCACCGTGAGCAGTGCGGTGACCACCATGACCACGTGGAAGGAGGTCAGCGGTGCACGGTTGATCGCCGCCAGCGGCGCGGCGATACGGCCCAACAGGTCGGGCCGGGCCACGGCGACCTGATCCTCGACGTCGTGGCCACTGTCGGTGCCGCCCCGGCGAGCGGATTCGTGAAGTGCCATGCCCTACCTCCCGGCGACCCGGCCCACGGCGAGCGCGAAGCTGCGCCCGCGGTGACCGTAGTCGGTGAACATGTCCATCGACGCGGCGGCGGGGGCGAGCAGCACGGTGTCGCCTCCGGTGGCCATCCGCGCGGCCTCGGCGACCGCCCGGTCCATCGTCTGCTGCGGCTCGTCGGGAGCCGCC
>NZ_JAALDW010000400.1:2743-3654 GCF_014145055.1 Dietzia sp. DQ11-38-2 | reverse complement strand
CGCGCGGGGATGCTGGCGGGGGTGTCCACGTCTTCAGGGTAGGCCGGGTGCGCGGCGGGGTCGGATCCGGCGGGAGGTGCCGGTCGCGCCGGGAGGTGCCAGACTGGAGGGCATGAGCGCCGACGCCGACAACGTACGCCCCGATGCCGATGACCGGGCCCGTCTGACCGAGGAGCAGATCGCCGAGGGGCTCGCCGACCTGCCCGGTTGGGCCTTCTCCGAGGGGTCGCTGACCTACACCGCGGTGTGTGAGACCCCGCAGGCCGCGATCGACCTGGTCGCCGCGATCGGGCAGGCCGCCAACTCCCAGGACCACCACCCGGACCTGCTGTGGAGCTACGACGAGGTGACCCTGGACCTGCGCAGTCACGACGTCGACGGGGTGACCCGGCGGGACCTGAAGCTGGCCCGGTCCGTTTCGGCGCTGTCCGGGGAGTTCGACGCCACCCCGCTGGGCATGGACTGACCTACCCCCTCGAGAAGAGCGTTCCGCACACGTGCTCTCGGCAGATGCGTGCCGAGCGCTCTTCCCGACGGGGGCTGAGGCTCACCACGCGAATGATGAGGCCGCCCCTGCGAGATCGAGGAGCGGTTGCGGGGCGATCCCCAGAGCGAGCGTGAACACCGCGGCGATCCCGACCACGGCCAGGGTCACCGGTCGGCGGGCGAACGCCACCCCCGAGCCGCCAGACCCCGGGTCCGACCCCGAGCCCCCCGAGCTCGCGGATCCGGCCTCGCGGAAGAACATCACCACGATCACGCGCACGTAGAACGAGGCCGCGATCGCGCTGGTGAGCACACCGATCACCACCAGGGTCACGGCGCCGCCGGCGACGGCGGCCGAGAAGACCGCGAACTTGGCGATGAACCCGCTGGTCAGAGGAATCCCTGCCAGTGCGAGCAGCAGCACC
>NZ_JAALDW010000400.1:0-2714 GCF_014145055.1 Dietzia sp. DQ11-38-2 | reverse complement strand
TCCCGCCACCAGCGGCTGGCGCCGGCCCAGTCCGGCCCAGGCCCGGAGATCGCCGATCTCGGCGCCGTCGGCGTCCCGGACCAGCCCGGCCGCGGCGAACACGCCCACGGTGCTGACGGCGTACGCAGCGAGGTAGAAGAGCATCGCGGACGTCCCGGTGGACTGGACCGCGATCACCCCGGTGAGCAGGAACCCGGCGTGGGCGATGGAGGAGTACGCCAGGAGCCGCGTGACGTCGTTCTGCGCGACCCCCACGACAGTTCCGACGATCATCGTCAGCGCCGCGATCACCCACAGCACCGGCGCCCAGTCCGCCTCGAGGCCGGGCACCGCGGTGTGGAAGAACCGGAGGATCGCGCCGAACGCGGCGACCTTGGTGCCGGCGGCCATGAACGCGGTGATCGCGGTGGGCGCGCCCTGGTAGACGTCGGGGGTCCAGGTGTGGAACGGCACGGCGCCGACCTTGAACAGCAGGCCCACCGACATCATGGCCACGCCGATCAGGGCCAGGGCGCCGCCCCCGTCGGCCTCGACCGCCTCGGCGATCCCGCGGAAGTCCACGGTCCCGGCGGCGCCGTACACCAGCGCGACGCCGTAGACGAAGAACGCCGAGGAGAACGCACCCAGGAGGAAGTACTTGACCGCCGCCTCCTGCGAGAGCAGGCGTCGCCGCCGGGCCATCCCGCACAGGACGTACAGGGGCAGCGAGAGCACCTCCAGCGCGATGAACAGGGTGATCAGGTCGTTCGCCGCCGGGAACAGCATGAGGCCGCCCGTGGCGAACAGCGTGAGGGGGAAGATCTCGGTCTGGGTGAACCCCGCGCGCTCGGCGTCGCGCTCTCCCGAACCGCCGGGGGCCACGGCGGCCTGGGGCGCGAAGCCCGCGAGGACCTTCTTGCGGGAGGCCGAGGGGATGACGGTGCGCTCGCCGATCAACAGTCCGGCGGCGACGGCCACGACCACCGTGACGCCCTGCAGGAACAGCGCCGGCCCGTCGACCGCGACCGCGCCCTCGGCCGTGACGATCCGCGTCCCGGACAACAGGAGCACGGAGACGAGGGCGGCGGCGAGACCGCCCAGGTAGACGGCCATCTGTGTGGCATAGCGCCGCCGGGCGGGGACGAACGCCTCCACCAGCACACCGACGATCCCCGCCCCGAACACGAGGAGAAGGGGCGCGAGCGATCCGTACGCGATGTCCGGGGTCATCGGGCTCCTCCCACGAGGGCGACGGTGTGGGCGACCGCCGGTTCGATCACGTCCAACGCGGGCTGCGGGTAGAAGCCCAGCACGATCAGCGCCACCACCAGGGGGATCACCACCACGAGTTCGCGGTGGCCCAGATCAGGTGTCCGCGCCAGCCCGGTCGCGGGTGGTCCACCCATCACCCGTTGGTAGGTCCACAGGATGTAGATAGCCGCCAGGACGAAGGTGCTCGCGGCGAGCACCGCGGCCACCGGGTACGGGCCGAAGGTGCCGATGAACACCAGGAACTCGCTGACGAACGGGGCCAGACCCGGGAGTGACAGGGTGGCCAGGCCGGCGATGAGGAACGTCCCGGCGAGGACGGGGGCCACCTGCTGCACGCCTCCGTAGTAGCCGATCTCCCGGATGCGGTGCCGGTGGACGAGGAACCCGGCCACGAGGAACAGCGCGGCCGTGGCGACGCCGTGGTTGACCATGTAGAGCGTGGACCCGGCGGCCGCCTGCTCGGTCCTCGCGAAGATCCCCAGGATGATGAACCCGAAGTGGGAGATGGAGGCGTAGGCGATCAACCGGAGCAGGTCGGTCTGGGCGATGGCCATGAGGCCGCCGTAGACGATGCTGACCACCGCGAGCGTGATGAGCACCGGCGCCGCCGTCGCGGCCGCGTCCGGGAACAGCGGCAGGCTGTAGCGCAGCATCGCGAACGTGCCGACCTTGTCCACGACGGCCATCATCAACACCGCCGACGCGGGCGTCGCGGCCACGGCCGCGCCGGGCAGCCAGGTGTGGAACGGCCACAGTGGCGCCTTGATCGCGAAGGCCAGGGTGAAGGCGGCGAACATCAGCAGCGCCACGCCGGGCGTGATCTCCAGCCGACCGTCCGCGACGGCCGCGGTGATGAGGCGGTAGTCGAACGTGCCCGCCCCGATCGATCCGGCGTCAGTCCCTATCCCGGCGCGGGCGGTGAGGACGTAGAGGCCGATCACCGCGACCAGCATCACCAGCCCGCCGAGCAGGTTGTAGATGAGGAACCGCACGGCCGCCGCAGCCCGGTCGGCCCCGGAGGAGTCGCTGCGGCCGAACCCGCCGATGAGGAAGTAGAGCGGGATGAGCATGGCCTCGAACGCGACGTAGAACAGCAGCACGTCCAGGCTGGTGAACGCCACCAGCGCCAATCCCTGCGTGGTCAGCAGCAATGCCGGGTAGGCCTGCGCGCGGCGACCGTGGGCACCGTCGTCGACATCGTGCCATCCGGCCAGCAGGAGCAGCGGCATGAGGGCGGCCGTGAGCAGGACCAACACCAGGGCGATCCCGTCGAGCCCGAGCGTGTAGGTGGCGCCGAAGGCGGGGATCCACGAGCGTGACTCGACGAACTGGTGGGTCTGGCCTGCGGGGTCGAACCCCACCGCGAGCGCGACGGCCACGGCCAGCACGCCGAGCGACGTGGCCAGGGCGAGGGGTCTCGCGGCGCGTCGCGCGCCGGAGGGGAGGGCGACGACGACGAGAGC
>NZ_JAALDW010000399.1:0-5411 GCF_014145055.1 Dietzia sp. DQ11-38-2 | reverse complement strand
CGTTGACCGCGGCGATCACCGGGACCGGGGCGGTGAGCACCGCGCGGACCAGGGCCGCGGCATTGTCCATGGTGACGTCGGGGCTGGGAGCGTCGGCGGCTCCCTCCCGGATGGACTGCAGGTCCGCCCCGGTGGTGAACGCCGCTCCCTCGCCGGCGAGCACGATGACACGGGTCCCCGCATCCGCACCGTGCTCGGTGATGAGCCCGATCAGCGCGCCGACCGTGTGGTGGTCGAGCGCGTTCATCCGGTCGGGCCGGTTGATGCTGATGGTCGTCACGCCGAGGTCGTCGGTCTCCACCTTGACGGCGTCGCGTCCGGTGGCGGTCATCGGACCGACTCCGCGGCGGCGACCATGCCGGACAGCCGGTCGGTGATGATCGACTCGGCCTCGGTCATCATGCGGTCGACCAGCTCGGCCGCGGTGGGCACGTCGTCGATCAGGCCCTGGCACTGACCCGCCGACCAGATGCCGGCATCCAGATCGCCGTCCTCGAAGACCTTGCGGCCCCGGGCTCCGGCGACGAGGTGCTGGATGTCGGAGAACTCCACGCCCTCGGCCTCCCTGGCCACCACTTCCGCCGAGACGGCGTTCGCCGCGACCCGCGCGGTGTTGTGCAGCGTGCGGAAGATGAGCGTGGTGTCGAGCTCGGAATTGGCGACGATCTGCTGCTTGACCTGGTCCGCGACCGGCGATTCGGCCGTGCACATGAACCGCGTCCCCATGTTGGCGCCGTCGGCCCCCAGGGCCAGTGCGGCCACGAGGCCGCGGGCGTCGGCGATGCCTCCGGACGCCAGCATCGGGATCGTCAGCCGGGCCGCCGCGGCGGGGATGAGAACCAGACCGGGGACGTCGTCCTCACCCGGGTGGCCCGCGCACTCGAAGCCGTCGATCGACACCGCGTCCACACCGAGCTGCTCGGCCTTGAGTGCGTGGCGGACCGAGGTGCACTTGTGGATGACTTTGATGCCGGCCTCGTGGAACACCGGTAGGTGGTCCTTGGGATTGGACCCGGCGGTCTCGACGATCTTCACCCCCGACTCGACGATCGCCTGCCGGTACTCGGCGTACGGGGGCGGGGAGATGGCGGGCAGGATCGTGAGGTTGACCCCGAACGGCTGGTCGGTCATCTCCCGGCAGCGCGCGATCTCGCGGGCCAGGTCCTCGGGCGTCGGCTGGGTGAGCCCGGTGATGATGCCCAGCGCCCCGGCCTCGGACACGGCGGCGGCGAGTTCGGCGCGGCCGACCCACATCATGCCGCCCTGGACGATCGGATGACGGACACCGAACTCCTCGGTGAAACGGGTACGGATCACGGGTGGACCTCCTCGTAGGTGCCACCGGAGGCGGCCTTGGACCGCAGGGACTCCGGCGGGGTGAACCGGTCCCCGTAGCGCTCGGCGAGCTGCTCGGCGCGGGCGACGAAGCCGGGCAGACCGCCCGGGTACTGGTCCATGTAGCGGGCGACGCCACCGGTCCAGCCCGGGAAGCCGATGCCCAGGATCGATCCGACGTTGGCGTCGGTGGTGGTCTCCAGCACGCCCTCGTCGAGGCACTTGACGGTCTCGATCGCCTCGGCGAAGAGCATGCGGTCGATCGCGTCCTGAAGCGGGATCTCGGTGGCACCACCGAAGGCGTCGGCCAGCCCCGGCCACAGTCCGCCCCGTTTGCCGTCGGAGTACTCGTAGAAGCCGGAGCCGCTCGAGCGACCCTTCCGGCCGAACTCGTCGATCATGCGGTCGAGCACGGCGTTACCCGGATGGTCGGGCAGCTCGCGCCCCTCCGCCTTGGCGGCCTCGCGCGTCTCGTCGCGGATCTTGCGGGGCAGGGTCAGGGTGAGCTCGTCCATCAGCGCCAGCACGGGGGCCGGGTATCCGGCCTGCGCCGACGCCTGTTCGATGGTCGGGGCGGGCACGCCCTCGGCGAGCATGGCCATCCCCTCGCTGGTGAAGGTGCCGATGACGCGCGAGGTGAAGAACCCGCGGGAGTCGTTGACGAGGATGGGGGTCTTGCCGATCTGCGCGACCAGGGCCAGAGCGCGCCCGAGGGCATCCTCCGAGGTCTCGGCCCCCTTGATGATCTCGACCAGCGGCATCTTGTCGACGGGCGAGAAGAAGTGCAGGCCGATGAAGTCGGCCGGCCGGTCCACGCCGCCCGCGAGCATGGTGATGGGAAGGGTCGAGGTGTTGGAGCACAGCAGCGCATCCGGGGCGATGTGTGGCGCGATCTCCGCGAACACCGTCTTCTTGACCTCGGGGTCCTCGAACACGGCCTCGATCACGGCCTGCGCGCCCGCGGCCGCGGCCGGGTCGGTGGTGGGGGTGATGCGCGCCAGGAGCGCCTCGCCCTTCGCCTGCGCGGCGTCACGGGCCGGGCCCTCGGCGGCGCGGGCCACGGTCTTGGCGACCAGTTTTTCCGAGTAGCCCCTGCCCCGCTCGGCCGCGGCCTGGTCGACGTCCTTCAGGACGACCTCCATCCCGGCCTTGGCACAGACATAGGCGATGGCGGCACCCATCATCCCGGCGCCCAGGACGACCACCTTCCTCACCGGCGCGCGGTCGGCGGACCCGTGCTTCCCGGCCAGCCCGTTGGCCTTCTGCAGGTCGAAGAAGAACGCCCGGATCATGTTCTTGGCGGTCTGGCCGGTGGCCAGCCGGGCGAAGTAGCGGGCCTCGATCGTCGAGGCCGCGGCGAAATCGACGCCGGCGCCTTCGACGGCGGCCGCCATGATCGCCACTGGGGCGGGGTAGGGGGCGCCCTTGAGCTGTTTCCGCAGCATGGCGGGGAACGCGGGCAGGTTGCCCGCGAGCGCTGGGCTCGAGGGGGTCCCCCCGGGCATGCGGTAACCCTTCCGGTCCCACGGCTGGGTGGCCGCGACCGGGTCGTCGGCGTTGGCGGCGATCCACGCCTTCGCCGCGGGGATCAGGTCATCCGGGCTCGCGACGAGGTCGTCGACCAGTCCGAGCTCACGGGCCTTGCCCGGGCGCAGGCGCCTGCCCTCGAGCAGCACCTCCATCAGGGCCGTGACCACCCCGAGCATGCGCACGGTGCGGACGATCCCGCCGCCCCCGGGCAGCAGACCTAGGCTCACCTCGGGCAGGCCCAGCTGGATGGACGGGGAGTCCACGACGATGCGGTGGTGGGTCGCCAGCGCGATCTCGAGCCCGCCGCCGAGCGCGGCGCCACCGATCGCGGCCACGACCGGCCTGCCCAGCGTCTCCAACCTGCGCAGAGGGGCCTTCGCCCGCTCCACGGTGTCGACCGCCAGGTCCGCCCCGTCGGCCGGGATGCTCAGGATGTCGCCGAGGTCGCCGCCGGCGAAAAACGACTTCTTGGCCGAGGTCAGGACGACGCCCGTGATGTCGTCGACCTCCTCCTCGAGTCGGTCCACGGCGGCCTCCATCGAGGCCAGGTAGTTCGCGTTCATGGTGTTGGCGCTCTGATCGGGATCGTCCATGGTGAGGACGACAACGCCGTCGGAATCGCGCTCGTACGAGATGGTGTTGGTGTATTCGCTGCTCATTGGGTGTTCTCGTCCTTGTATGGCGTCAGGCCGGCGGCTGGGTCTACAGACGTTCGATGATGGTGGCGATCCCCATGCCGGCGCCCACGCAGAGTGTCGCCAGGGCGAAGCGGGCGTCGCGGCGCTCCAGTTCGTCGAGTGCGGTGCCGAGGATCATCGCGCCGGTGGCGCCGAGGGGGTGGCCCATGGCGATCGCGCCACCGTTGACGTTGATCTTGTCCATCGGGACGTCGAGGTCCTTGGCGAACTTCATGGGTACGGCGGCGAACGCCTCGTTGACCTCGAACAGGTCGATGTCGTCGATCGTCAGTCCCGCCTTGGCCAACGCCTTACGCGCGGCCGGGGTGGGACCGGTGAGCATGATCGTCGGTTCCGATCCCACGACCGCGGCGGACACGATCCGTGCCCGCGGCGTCAACCCGTTCCGCTCACCCGCGGCGGCGTTGCCGACGAGCAGCGCGGTCGCGCCGTCGACGATCCCCGAGGAGTTGCCCGCGTGGTGGACGTGGTCGATCCGCTCGACCCAGTGGTACTTCTGCAGCGCGACGGCGTCGAACCCGGCCTGGTCCCCGAGCGCGGCGAAGGACGGGCGGAGGGCCGAGAGGTCGTCCGCGGTGGTCCCGCGGCGGATGTGCTCGTCATGGTCGAGGACCAGCCGACCGGCCACGTCGACCACCGGCACGACCGAGGCGGCGAACCGACCGTCGTCCCACGCGGCCGACGCCAGTTCCTGGGAGCGGGCGGCGAACTCGTCCACGTCGCGGCGGGTGAAGCCCTCGATGGTGGCGATGAGGTCGGCACCGATGCCCTGGGGGACGAACGAGGTCTCATAGTTGACGCGGGGATTCTGCGCCCAGGCGCCGCCGTCGGAGCCCATGGGCACGCGGGACATCGACTCGACTCCGCCGGCGATGACCAGGTCCTCCCAGCCGGCGCGGACCTTCTGTGCGGCCAGGTTGACCGCCTCGAGCCCGGAGGCGCAGAAACGGTTCTCCTGCACACCGGCGACGGTCTGCGGTAGCCCTGCGGCGAGGGCGGCGACGCGCGGCAACACCGCGCCCTGCTCGCCCACTGGTCCCACGATCCCCATGACCACGTCCTCGATCTGCGCGGGGTCGAGGCCGGGGTTCCGCTCGACGATCGACCGCAGGACCCCGACCGCGAGATCGATCGGGGCGACGCTGTAGAGCGAACCGCTGGACTTTCCCTTGCCGCGTGGCGTGCGCACCGCGTCGAAGATGTAGGCATCGGGCACTGACATGGCGGGGTGTCCCCTCTCGGGTCGGTCGATCCGCACGGTCGGCTCGACTCACTCGCATGGATTCGATCACATATATCTGTGAATTCGGGTTTACTATCTCCACTGTATTGCTTGTTGTCAAGATCACACCCCGAACCGCCATCACGAGATCCGAGAGGCCATGACGTCTCCTTCCGCTCCACCCACGTGGTTCCCGGACGTACCTCCTCCGGGTTCGCGACGTGCGGAGATCGCACTGGTCGCGGCCGAGGAGTTCACGC
Organism: Dietzia sp. DQ11-38-2; assembly: GCF_014145055.1. Lineage (NCBI taxonomy): Bacteria > Bacillati > Actinomycetota > Actinomycetes > Mycobacteriales > Dietziaceae > Dietzia > Dietzia sp. DQ11-38-2. The sequence continues at coordinate 366 of NZ_JAALDW010000399.1, read as the reverse complement.
GGCGCGGGTACCACGCGACCCGCGTGGAACACATCGCACACCGCCTCGCCCTGACCCCCGGTGCGTTGTACCGCCATGTTCCGGGCAAGTACGCGATGTTCCGTGACGCGGTCGCCACACTCGTCGCCGAACTCGACACCGCCACGTCGGGCCTCGACGACTTGAACGATCTGGTCGCCTCGGTCACCCGGGCGACGTTGACCCACCGTTCCCGCGCGGCGCTGTACCGCTGGCAGATCCGCTATCTCACCCCGCAGGACCGAGCGGCGGTCGTGGCGGCCGATGTCCGGATCCGGCAACGGTTCGCCGAGGCGATCCGGGGTGACGACGCGGCCTCGTCACCTGGGGCCGGGGCCGGGGCCGGGG
>NZ_JAALDW010000398.1:0-2158 GCF_014145055.1 Dietzia sp. DQ11-38-2 | reverse complement strand
CCGGGCGGGCCGCCGACGCCCGCCGGGACGCCCTCGCCGTGGCCTACCGGGAGATCGCGGAGACGGCCGCCGAGGAGTTCGTCGGCCGCTACGCGGACGACGTCGCCGTCGTCACCGGGGCGGGCAAGGGTTCCATCGCCGCCGCCGTCACCGGAAAGCTCCTGGCGGGAGGGGCCACCGTAGTGGCCACCACCTCCAGCCTGGACCAGTCCAAGCTGGCCTTCTTCAAGGACCTCTACCGCTCCCACGCCCGTGGCGGCGCGGTGCTGTGGGTGCTGCCGGCCAACCTCACCTCGTACTCGGACGTCGACGCCCTGGTCGAGTGGGTCGGCTCCGAGCACGCCGAGTCGGCCGGGGGACAGACCACCGTCCTCAAGGCTCCGCTCACCCCGACGCTGCTCTTCCCGTTCGCCGCCCCCCGCGTCCAGGGCTCGATGGCCGACGCCGGACCGCGGGCCGAGACCGAGATGCGCGTCCTGTTGTGGGGCGTGGAGAAGCTCGTCGCCGGCCTCGGCGCGATCGGCGCCGACACCGACGTCGACTCCCGCCTGCACGTTGTCCTGCCCGGCTCGCCCAACCGCGGGATCTTCGGCGGCGACGGGGCCTACGGCGAGGCCAAGGCCGCGCTCGACGCCATGATCGCCAAGTGGGGTTCCGAGAAGTCCTGGGCCGAGCGGGTGACGTTCGTTCACGCGATCATCGGCTGGGTCCGGGGCACCGGGTTGATGGGCCACAACGACCCGCTCGTCGAGGCCGTCGAGGCCGCGGGCGTGTCCACCTGGTCCACCACCGGGATCGCCGACGAGCTACTGGACTCGTGCACCCCGGACGTCCGCCGGGCCGCCGGCGAGGCACCCCTCACCGTCGACCTCACCGGAGGGCTCGGCTCCGCCGATCTGGACATGGCCGCGCTCGCCGCGGACCGGCCGGCGGCGACGTCCGAGACCACCACCGAGGACGCGGACGGTACCATCGCCGCCCTGCCGTCGCTGCAGACCGTCACCCCCGACGAGCGTCCCGAGTGGGGCGAGGTCACGCAGGACCTCGAGGACATGGTCGTGATCGTGGGATCCGGCGAGGTCGGCCCGTACGGCAGCGCCCGCACCCGCTTCGAGGTGGAGACCACCGGCGACCTCAGCGCCGCCGGCGTGGTCGAGCTGGCCTGGTCCACCGGACTCATCACCTGGGAGGACTCGCCGCGCGCCGGCTGGACCGTCACCGAATCCGGTGACCCGATCGACGAGGCCGAGATCGCGGAGCGGTTCCACGACGAGGTCCTCGCCCGGGTGGGCGTGCGCACCTACGCCGACGATTCGCGCGCGGAGATGTTCGACAATGCCTCGCCGCAACTGACCTCGGTGTTCCTGCCGGAGGACCTGTCCTTCGTCGTGGATGACGAGGGCCAGGCCCGCGCGTACCAGGAGGACGATCCGGAGAACACCGTCGTCACCCGAAGCGAGGACGGCGAGTGGACGGTCACCCGCAAGGCGGGCACCGAGATCCGCGTCCCCCGCCGCACCACGCTCACGCGCATCGTGGGTGGCCAGATCCCCACCGGCTTCGACCCCACGGCATGGGGCATCCCCGCCGACATGGTCTCCGGTATCGACCGGGTGGCGGCGTGGAACCTGGTGGCCACCGTGGACGCCTTCATCTCCTCGGGCTTCACCCCGGCGGAGCTGCTGGCCCACGTCCACCCGGCCGACGTCGCCAATACCCAGGGCACCGGCATGGGCGGTATGACGAGCATGCGCTCGCTCTACATCGACGGGATCCTGGGCCGCAGCCGCGCGAACGACACGCTGCAGGAGGCCCTGCCCAACGTGGTGGCCGCCCACGTCATGCAGTCCTATGTCGGCGGCTACGGCTCGATGGTCCACCCGGTGGCCGCCTGTGCCACCACCGCGGTGAGCGTCGAGGAGGGCTTCGACAAGATCCGCGCCGGCAAGGCCGAGTTCGTGGTGGCAGGCGGGTTCGACGACCTGTCCACCGAGGGCATCCAGGGCTTCGCCGACATGTCCGCCACCGCCGACTCCGCGGCGATGGCCGCCAAGGGGATCGACGAGCGGCACTACAGCCGGGCCAACGACCGGCGGCGCGGCGGGTTCGTCGAGTCGCAGGGCGGCGGCACCATCCTGCTGGCGCGCGGCGACGTCGC
>NZ_JAALDW010000397.1:0-2495 GCF_014145055.1 Dietzia sp. DQ11-38-2 | reverse complement strand
GGCGGGCGTCGCGCAGATCTCCGAGGAACAGCACCCCACCGGGAGCCAGCAGGTCGAGCAGGCCGGTGAGCACCACTTCGAGGTAGTCCATGTCGGGGAAGTAGTGGACGACACTGTTGAGGAGGATGAGGTCCGGCCGGTCCCCGGGTAGCACCTGCGGGCTCAGCTCGTGCGCAGCCCGCCGATCGAAGGTGAGACCGGAGGGCCGCCCCGGATCGTCGAGGAGGTCGCGGACGCCGGCGAGGGTGAGGTCCACGGCGTGATACGACCTCACCTCCGATGCCAGGGCCCGGGCGATCATCCCGGTGCCTGTTCCCACGTCGAGTACGCGCACCGGACGCAGGCCCCGCAGCCGGTCGACCGTGGCGTCCCGCCACTCCCACATGATCTCGGCGGGCAGAGGTCGACCGGACAGCGCGTCGACCCACCCCTCGAGACCGTCGGCCGCGGTGCCGCGGGCGTGACCGTCGGTGTAGACCTCCTCGTACACCGCCGACCACGCGTCCACCCGGTCGACCTGGGCGCTCGTCACCGTCCCGCTCACCGCTCGGCCCCGGCCGCGTCGGCGAGGAACTCCCGGATCGCCGACCCGATCCGCGCCACGGCGGGGCTCCTGAGCACCGAGTAGTGATGGGCGTCCACGCCGAGGATCGTGGCGCCGGATCCGAGGGCGGCCCCCCACCCCAGATCCTCCGACCCCGCCGCGTCGTCCACGCCCATACCGACGCCGGAGTTCACCGGTGAGGTCTCGTCGGCGCGCAGCAGCAGGACGGGCACCCCGGTGCCCTCGAGTGACCGGGCCTGATGCTCCGCGAGCCCTGCCAGGTGGGAGGTGAACACCTCCAGCCGCCGGCGGGCATCCGTCGCGGCCAGTCCATTGGCCCGCAACTGCTCGGCGAGCACGTCCCCTCGGGCGCCGGGATCCGCGGCCGCGGCCATACCTCGCCGGATCGACGTCTCGGCGGACCCGACCGACGACTCCGTCGGGGAACCGTCTCCGGCGAAAGCCTGGACGGATCGCAGGTAGCGCAGGGCCACCTCGGCGTCGACCTCACCCGGAGCGAGGCCTGCGATCCGCCGGATACGGTCCGGGGTCGTCGAGTCGATCATGATCACCCCTCCCACGCGGACGCCCCGGCCCTGCAGCTCCACGGCCACGTCGTGCGCGACGGTGCCCCCCATCGACCAGCCGCCGATCACCAACGGATGGTCCTCGCCGCGGTGGGCCAGCTCGAGCAGGTCGGCGTAGGCGCACACGACGAGCGAGAGATCGTCCGGCATCGGGGTGTCGAAGTACCGGGGGTCGGGAAGCGCCAGCACGCGGTGGTCCGGGAGTTCGGCGACCAGGTCGGAGTAGCACAGGATGTCGCCGCCCGACGGGTGGAGCAGGTAGACGGGCCCACCTCCGGACCCGGACATCGGCACGAGGTGGGTCTCCGGATCGAGCGTGCTGACCCGGGTCGGCGCAGCGTGGTGGGCCGGCGTCTCCGGCCCGCGGGTGAGCTCCGCCGAATCGGCCTCGCGACGCTCGTCCACCAGGGCCGCGAGGCGCTCGACGGTGGGCTCGACCACGGCCTCCGCCGGGGCCACCACCAGCCCGGTGCGGCGGCGCAGATCCACGAGGACCCGCACCAGTCCGAGCGAGTCCCCGCCCGCGGAGAAGAAGTCGGTCGAGTCCCCGGGGGTGCTCCCCAGCTGAGACGTCACCGCCTCGCGGACATGGGCGAGGGTGGCCTCCCCGGCGGGCCGCAGGGGCCTCGGCCCGGTGCTGTCCGTGATGCCACTCGGCGAGGAGCCGTCCTGATCTTCCCGTTCCGGCCGCGGCCACTCGGTGGGTTCGAGGGCCCGGCCCGCCAGCACGTCGTCGATGAAGGCCCGCACCCGGTCGATCAGTCGCCGGTGGTCGTCGGGATCGATGACCCCCTCGGGGCAGTCGACGTTGCACACGATCTGGTCGTGTTCCGACGCCACCTGCAGGTCCACGAGGACCTGGGGAGTGCGCACCCGCTCCCACACGTCGGTCGGGTCGATGCGCCTGGTCACCGAGTGCGCCGTGGGGTCGCTGAAGCCCAGTGTCGAGGTGAACACGACCGGAGAGACCAGTCCGCGGGTGCCCCGGTGCCGCGACAACTCCCGCGCGACGTCGACTCCGTCGATCGCCGAGTCGTCGAGCGAGCGACCGACCGCGTCCCCGAAGCCGCCGGCGTGGACCGCGGGGTCGGACGACTCGGGGACCGCGACGTCCACCAGCACCGTCGAGGAGAACGCGCCCAGGACCCGGTCGATGTCGCCGGAGATCGGCGGGCGGTTGAAGTACAGGACGGTGAGCAGGAATCGCTTCTGGTCGCACCATTCGCCGAGCGCGCGGGAGTACGCCGCTCCGAACACCGCCGCGGGGGTGACCCGGGCGCTGCGGCACCGCTCGGTGAACGCCGCGGCGGTGTCGGCGTCGAGCCGAAAGGCTCGGCGTTCCATCCGCCGCACCCGATCCGGCA
>NZ_JAALDW010000396.1:0-1207 GCF_014145055.1 Dietzia sp. DQ11-38-2 | reverse complement strand
CACCGCCGCGTTGCCGTTCATCCTCCTGGGCCTCGCCCTCGTCCTCGCGGGGGCGGCGTCGCTCGACGCGCTCGCCCTGGGCGACGATCTGGCGCGCGGTCTCGGGGTCGTGCCGGTGGCCGGCCGGGCGGTCGTCCTGGGGGGAGTGGTGATCCTGTCCGGGGTCGCGACCGCGTTGGCGGGTCCGATCGCCTTCCTCGGTCTCCTCGTCCCGCATCTGCTGCGCCGGCTCGTCGGCGTGGGCAGCAGGGTGGTCCTGGGTCTGTCCGTGGTCATCGGCCCCGTCGTGTTGCTCCTCGCCGACACCGTGGGGCGCGTCATCGCACCACCGGGTGAGATCGCCGTCGGAGTGATGACCGTGGCGATGGGCGTGCCGTTCCTCATCGCGATGCTGCGTCTGAACCGGGGGGTGAGCGCCTCATGAGTTCCGCCGTCCTCGACCGGACCGCGGACGAGGTGGACGAGACGGAACGGGTCATCCGCCGACTCGCCGCCACCCGCCGGAACCGCACCCTGCTCGTGGTACTCGGGCTCGTCTGCGCCCTCGTGGCGGCCATGGCGGTGCGCGTCCTGCTCGGCCGGTACACGGTGACGGTCCCTGACTTCTTGGCCATCGTCGGAGGAGCGACCATCCCTGGCGCCACCTTCGTGGTGATGGAGGACAAACTCCCGCGAGCGGTGCTGGGCGCCCTGGCCGGTCTGGCGTTCGGCGCCTCAGGGGCACTGTTCAGGCGGGTCCTGGGCAACCCGCTCGCCAGCCCCGACATCCTGGGCATCTCCCACGGGGCGTCGGCCGGGGCGGTCGCGGGGATGGCGTTCTGGGGACTACGCGGGGTGGCGATCATCCCCGCGGCGCTTCTCGGGTCCTTGGTCGCCCTGGCCATCGTCCTGAGCGCGTCCGCGGGTCGCCACTCCGGAATCGTGGGCCAGCGGTTCCTCCTCGGCGGGGTGGCCGTGGCGGCGTTGGGCACCGCGGTGGTGACCCAGCTCATCGCCCGGTTGCCTCTGGCCGGCGCCCAGGAGGCCGCGGTCTGGACCGTCGGTTCCCTCTCCGGTGCGTCTCGTCAGCGGATCGTGTGGCTCGCGGTCGCCCTGGCGTTCCTCCTGCCCCTGGCCCTGTGGCTCCACTCCGCCCTGCGGCCCGCCGAACTGGGCCCCGAGCTCGCGGTGGGCCTGGGCAGCCGCCCCGTACCCACGCGTGCGGGGG
>NZ_JAALDW010000395.1:0-22976 GCF_014145055.1 Dietzia sp. DQ11-38-2 | reverse complement strand
CGGGCGGAGCGGGCGTCTGGCACGTCGTTGCTGCTCACGGGATGAAGTTCACCCCCGAGACCCTCATCTCGCCGTCGTCGTGACGGTTGACCGTCACCCGGACGCGGTACTGCCGGTCCTGGTCCTCCTGGGACCGGGGATTGCCGATGGTCTGGTCGATCGCCATGATCACCTCTGCGCGCTCGGGGTAGGAGTGCTCGACCGCTGCGGCGGACACCACCCCGTCGGCCACCACCGCGGTGGTCTTGACGACCTCCTCGTAGGAGTCGCGACGGGGGGTGAACTGCTCGGAGAAGTCGCCCTCGATCATGTCCACGATCCGGTCCACGTCCTCGGTCAGGGTCTCCTGACGGATGGTCATGAGCCGGGTCATCACGTCGGTGGCGAAGTCGCGGTATGACCCATCGAGCTCGCTCGCGGACGCCCGGTCCGCCCGGATCGAGGCCGCCTGGCCACGCTCGGTGAGCCACAGCCCCGAGGCAACGAGGGCCGCCACCAGGCACAGGGCAGTGATCACGGAGGCGACGACCAGCCCGGTCCGCTCACCATCAGTGGGGGTCTCGTCCGACTGCGGCACTAGGTCACTCCATTCGTCAGGATGTCGGCCAGGTCGGCGTCCGCGGACAGCTTGCTCGCGGTCCCCAGGTTAAGCTGACGATACGTCTTGCCGTTCGCACCGAGGTACTCGCCCGTCGCCGGGTCGTACATGGCGGCGGAGGTGCGGATCTCCCGCTCGCCGCTGTTGGACGAGGGGACAACGTTGTACGCGTTCGGGCTGTCACCGGGCGGGCCGACCTCGCTGGTGTCCGGCGGGTTGATGCCCTCGGGGACGTAGTCATCGGCCGCACACTCCGCCGGAGAGGCAGCTCGCCGACCGGGGTACTCCATGCACGGCAGGTTGCGGGCTCCACGGACGGTCGTCTGGGAGTCCTTGGGGACCTTGCAGTAGATGCCGTTCATCAGCGGGGGCACGGACAGGTCGGCGGGCGACCGCCGCTGGTCCGCCGGCAAGAAGCCGGTGGTGCACGGCGGGGTCTCGTTGATCTGGAGGTTGAAATCCACCTTGATCTCACCGGTGTCCTTGGCGCCGTTGATCGCGGTGATGAGCGAGGACACCAGGGCCGGGTAGATCACGAGCAACTGCTCGATGGAGCGGTTGTAGACCACGCCAACCTCGCCGACGCTCACCAGGTTGGCGACCAGCACCGGCATGGTCGGCTGCAGATCGTTGAGGACCCTGGTCGCCCGGGCCAGGGAGTCCGGGCCGCGCTGGATGATCGAGGTCAGCTGGGGCTCGTTGACCCGGAGCTGATCGGTCAGGTCTGCGAGGTTCCGGGTCCAGGCACGGATCGAGTCCGCTGAGCGCAGCTGCGAGTCCAGGACCGGCTCGGCGTCGGCGATCAGCTGGCGGGTGGCCCCGGTGTTGCGCTGGGCCTCCTCAAGGAGGAGCTGCGCGGAGTCCAGGAACTGCTGGAGCTCCCGCTCGGAACCGTTGAACGCGTCGAACGACTCAGAGATGACGCGGCGCATCTTGCCGTCGTCGATCGACGCCATGAGCACCGTGGCCTGGTCCAGGACGGGGCCGATCCCCTGGGGCATGTCGACCCGGTCCTCGCCGAGCACGGTGCCGTCGGCCATCTCGCCGACGGGCTCGCCCTCGGGCACTAGCTCGACGAACTGCTCCCCGACCGCGGAGACACTCCGGATCTGCGCGCGGACGTTCTCGGGGACCTCCGCCCGCGTGTCGAAGTGCAGTTCGGCCACGACGTGACCGGGCTTGAGGGTGACCGCGTCGACTCTCCCGATCACATTGCCCAGGTAGGAGACGTTGGCGTTCTTGTAGACCCCACCGGTGTCCGGCATCTGCAGTGCGACATCGGTGCGCTGCCAGCCGAACGCAGTCGGCAGCTTGAGGTAGGAGACCGACATTACCGACAGGGCGAGAACCGTCACCACGGCGAAGATGGTCAGCTGGATTCGCACGAACCGGGTCATCGGGGGGCCTCCTCAGTCGGGGCGCCGGATCCCGGCTCAGGTGGCAGTTCGGCGAACGGCTCCTCGCCCGAGTGCTCCGGCCGCGGGATGTCGAGGGAGAACGGGTTCGCGCCGGCCAGCGGATTGGGCGCGAGGCCCACATAGCCCTCGAGGCCGGCCATACGGTTGCCGAACTCGGTGCCCAGGAGGAAGGTCTCCGACAGACGCGGCATCGTCGTGTCGGCGTGGATGTACAGGTTGGCGTAGTCGCCGCGGAGGAAGTTGTCGATGCCCGCCTGCGGGAACGGGAACGTGATGAGCACGCTCAGCGCCCGGGTCAGGTCGCGCCCGGCGTTGGCCAGCGAGTCGAGGACCGGCGTGATGTCGCGGAGGTTGTCCACCAGGTTCTGTCCACCACCGGCGTCGATCACCTGGTTGGCCTTGTTGCCGAAATCCCCGAGCGAGACCATTGCTGTGGTCAGCTCCTGCTTCTGGTCGTTGATCAGCGCGACGGCCTCGGGCATCTGCGCCAGCGCTCTGGCCAGGGTGTCGGTCTGGTCGTTGATCTGGCGGGACAGCCGGTCCAGCCCGTCCATGGCGGCGATGATGTCGGCCCGCTGCTCGTCGAGGCCGCTCACGGTGGTCTCCAGCTGGGTGATGACCTCCTTGGCGTCGACCTGCCGGCCGTCCAACGCGGTGTTGAGCTCGCTGGCGATGGTCTCGAACTGCGCCAGCCCGCCGTCGGTCAGGACGACCGACAAGGCCGACAGCGTCTGCTCCGTGGTCGGGTACACTCCGGCGCGGGCCAACGGGATGACGTCCCCGTCGGAGAGCGAGCCCTCGGGTTCGCCGTCCGGGGGCGGGAAGATCTCGAGATGTTGCGACCCCAGGAGGCTGGTCTGCCCGATCTTCGCATGTGCGTTGGCCGGGAGCCGGACATCCTCGTTGAGCGAGACCGTGACGATCGCCGTGTAGTCCTCCACCTGCATGTCCGTGATCGACCCGACGTTGACGTCGTTCACCCGGACCGGGGAGTTGCGGGTGATGGTGGTGACGTTGGGCATCTCGAGGGTGATCTCGTACGCACCCTCCCCCCTGCCCTGCGCTCCGGGTAGCGGCAGGGAGTTGAGACCCTCCCAGGTGCATCCGGCACCGGAGAGCAGCACGACGGCGCCGAGTGCACCTGCCGTCAGAATTCGGCCACTGGGTCGGTTGCGAAACATCTACGCATCTCCCGTCACGAGCAGGGTGTCGGTGAGGTTGTCGCCCTTGTTGACCACGTTGATCAGCGGGTCAGGCCGGTCGGAGACCGGCTGCACACCCGGTGGGGTCTGCGTCCCTGGCTTCTGCGAGTCCCAGATCTGTTGGGGCTCCGCGGTGGGGGTGATCGGCGGGGTGACCGCGCCGTATGGGTAGCTGGAGGCGAGCGAGTTGAACAGCGGGCCCATGTACTGGGCGCACAGCTGTGCGTCGGATTCGGCGGTGTTGTTGGCCAGGCCCGCGATCGCACCGCAGATGAAGTTGGTCGGGTTGGCCATCTGGTTCATGGTCAACACCCCGGTGAGGACGCCCTGGTACGGCCGGTAGATGTTGTAGAAGTTGGCCATGGCGGTGGGGCCCACGTGGAGCACTCCCTCCAGCTCGGCCCGCCGGTCGCGCACCACCTCGGTCGCCTGGCCGAGCTTGTCGACAGCAGTGGTCACGCGTTCCCCGTTGTTGTCGAGGAACCGGTTGATGTCGGTCACCGCCAGGTCGAGATCGCTCAGCGCCGCATCGATGTCGCCCGTCTGGTCTCCGAGCACCTGCGACACGCTGGCCAGCTTCCCCCCGAAGGACACGATCTGTTCCTCGCTCTGTGAGAGCGCTGTGACGAACAGTTGCAGGTTCTTGAGGGTGGTGAAGAGGTTCTCCCGCCCGTCCGAGAGCAGCGCCATGGTCTGCGAGACCTCGTTGAGGGCGTCGCGGACCTCCACACCGTTGCCGTCGAGCATCGCGTCGGCCGAGTCGACGAACTCGCCGAGCGGGCCCGTCTCCTCGTGACCGACGGGACTGAGGGCGGTGGACAGCTTCATGAGCTGCTCCTTGACCCCGTCCCATTCCACCGGGATCGCGGTGCGCTCGACGGGGATCGTGCCGCCGTCCGGCATCTCCTCGCCGCCCGTGAAGGCGGGGGTGATCTGGATGAACCGCTCGGCCACGAGGGACTGTGCCACGAGCAACGCGGTGGCGTCGGCGGGGACCGGGACGTCCCGGTCGACCTTCATCGTGACCTTGGACCTGCCGTCCTCGGAGGTGATCTCGGAGATCCGTCCGACACGCACCCCGAGCACCCGGACGGTGTCGTCCTCGTAGACGCCCCGGGTGGATTCGAAGAAGGCGACGATCGTCTTGGTCCGGGTGGAGAAGAACCACACCGCGGCAATCACGAGGAGGACGACGACGACGAGGGCCACGACCTTGGACAGTGTGGACGCCAGCAGTCGACTCATCGGGGCAACCTCTTCTCGCCCCAGCCGGGGTGCTCGTCCATCAGGGTCAGACCCGGTACGGCCGGCATCGTCGGCTCGCGGACCAGTCCCGGCTCGGGCTGGACGCGGTCGTCGATGAGAGGCATGAGGTCGCGCAGGATGGTCTGCTGGTAATGACCGATCGACAGGTTGGACACGTAGGCGTTGAACCACGGTCCGGACGCCACGGCCTCGCTCAGCGCCGTGGAGAACGGGACGATCCGGCGCAGCCCCAGATCGATGTCCTCTTTGTTGCGGATCAACAGATCCGACACCTGCTCCAACTTGTCAAGGGCGGGTCCGAGCTGTGCCTCGTTGTCCTGGACCACCCCCGAGAGCTGCCGGGCGAGTTCGTCGATGTTGACGATCAACTCGCTGAGGGCCCTTCGCCGGAGGTCGAGCTGGGTGAACAGCACGTTGCCGTCCACCATGAGCTGGTTGATCTGGTCACTTCGCCGCCCGAGGATGTCGGTGGTCCCCGCGGCCTTGTCGAGGAGCTGCCGGACGCCCTCGTCGCGCTCGTTGAGAGAGCGCGAGAGCCTGGTAATCCCGTCCAACGCGCCGCGGATCTCGGGCGAGGACCCCTCCATTGTCTCGGCGAGCACGGTCAGCGCCTCGTCGACCTTGTCCGTGTCCATCGCCTCGACCGTGTCGCTGAGGTCTCCGAGCGCGGCGGTGAGCGAGTACGGGACCGAGGTCCGCTCGAGCGGGATGGTGTTGTCGGGGAGTTCACCCCGACCGTCGGAGAAGACACCGAGCGCGCGCCGGCCCAGGATCGAGTCCGTCTTGACCTGGGCGGAGGTGTCCGTGCCGAGCGCGACGCCGGTGTCGATGTCGAAGCGGACCCTGACCCTGTCCCCGTCGAGCTCGATCTTCCGCACCGAGCCGACCCTCATCCCGGCCACCTGCACCTCGTCACCGGTGTTGAGCCCGGCGGCGTCGGCCACGTACGCGGTCGCGCCGCGCATCCCGTTGACATACGGGATCCGGTCGTAGTTGAGCGAGATCGCCATCAACGCCACGGCCCCCACGGCTCCCCAGACACCGATCGTCTTGGGGTCGCGGTCGCGGAAGCGGAGCTGTCCTCGGGGCGCCTTCGGCGGGGTCCCGTCTATTGTGTCACTCATCGGGGAACGCACACCGTCCCGTCGTCTGCTCGTACTGGGGCAGGTACACGCCCCTACCGGTCACGGGGTTGGTGACCTGCACGATCACACCGCAGAGATAGAACTGGAAGAAGCTGCCGTACACGCCCAAGCGCCCCATCTTCTCGAAGTCGGACGGGAGCCGGTTGATCACGTTCTCGACGAACGGCTCGTCCTCGTTGATGAGCGTCGCCACCCGGTCGATCTGGGCGACGTCCTCGCGCAGGGCCGGGCGGACGTCGGACAGGAGTGTGGTCATGTTGGCGCTGGCGTCGTTGAGGCGTTCGACGGACTCGCCTATCGGCTCGGCGTTCGCGGACAGACCGGAGACGAGCTGCTGGAGGTCGTCGACGATCGAATCGACGTTGGACTGGTTGTCCGACACGGTGGTGAGAACGCCGTTGAGGTTGGTGATCACGTCCCCGATGAGTTGGTCCCTGTCTGCAAGTGTCTGTGTGAGGGACGATGTCGAGGCGAGCAGGTCCTGCACGGTGCCGGCCTCACCCTGGAACACCTTGACGATCGACTCCGACAGTTGGTTGACCTGGCCGGGGTCCAACGCGCGGAACAGCGGACGGAACCCGCCGAGCAAGGCATCGAGATCCAGGGCCGGGGAGGTCTGCGAGATCGGCAGCGTCCCGCCCGCCTCGAGCGGAGACTGATCCCCCTCCCCCCGGTTGAGTTCCAGATAGCGGTCCCCGGTCAGGTTCTCGTACCGCACCATCGCCTCGGTGCTGGCGTGCACGACCTGGTTCCCGGCCACGGAGAACCGGACCGCGGCTGTGTTCCCGTCCGCCAGTGCGATCCGGTCGACGCGGCCCACCTCCACTCCCGCGATGCGCACCTTGTCCCCGGACTCCAGCCCCGAGACGTCGGTGAACACGGCATTAAACTTCTCGGACGCGCCGGAGCGGTACTCGCTGAAGACCATGACCAGACCGGCCAGGACCAGCACCATCACCGTGGTGAAGATCGCCAGCTTGATCAGGGTAAGACGGGCGTTTCGCGCTGCCGAGCGCCCGGCGGTCACGGGGTCTCCCCGTCCATGCCGAGCATGACCTGCAGCAGCGTCGGGGGCGCGGGACGACCGGGCTCGGTGGGCCGCAACGGGCCGAATAGCGGGGCGGGGCGAGAGGTGAACACGTCGGGCATGCCCTCCACGGGGTTGGAGCCCGTGTCGGTCACGACGAACGGGGCGTGGACGTTCGGGTCGGGGAACGGGAGGCCGTAGCAGTTGGGTCCGGTGCTGGCGTTGACCTTCGGCAGGTCCTTGGGGTACTCGTACGCTCGCGCCCCCTGCTGCCACCCCGACTTGAATACCAGGCCGGGCTGGTCCTCGCCGCCGAAGGCTGACGTGGCGCCCTCGACGCCCTGGTTCAGGCCCACGATCAGACAGGTGAGCATGGGGTGGTACTCCGCGAGCAGGCTGGTCGAGGCACGCAGGTCCGAGAGCATCTTGACCAACTCGTTGCCGTTCTCGGACAGCAGGCGCTTGCCGGTCTCGCCCGTGCCGATCGCAGAGACCAGCAATTGTTCGAACCGCGCCTGGTTGCTGACGACGTTGGCGCCGACATCGGTGCCGGAGTCGAGCAGGCGCATGATGTCGGGGGTGACGTCGGCGTAGAGGTTGGCCACCCGCGACCCCTTGGCCAGGTCCCTCTGGAGGGTGTCGATCTGCGGGTTGATCTCCTGCAGGTAGTCGCCCAAGTCGGTGATCGTGCGCCCCACCTGTTCACCGCGCCCGTCGACCGCCCCAGAGACCGCGCCGAGGGTGGCGTTGAGCTTCTCCGGCTCGATCGCGATGAGCAGGTCGGTGAGGTCCTGGAACAGTGTGTTGACCTCGGCGGTGACATTGGACGCCTCGACGACAGTGCCCGCGGCCAGCGGCGTCGGGTCCGGCCGCATCGGGGACTCGAAGTCGACGGACTTCGCACCGAACACCGTGTTGGATCCGATCGTCACCGGGGAGTTGGCGGGGATGGCCTCCAGCGCCGCGGGATCGACCTCGATCTCGATCGTCGCCCCGCCGAACTCCTGGCGGATGTCCTTGACGTTGCCGATCTCCACACCGCGGGCGCGCACCTTGGCGTCGGCCTCCATGACCAGACCGGCGCGATCACTGCGGACGGTCAACGGCACCCGACTGTCGAAGACCCTCGCGAACATCAGGAGGGAGAGCGCGATCACCACGACGATGAAGAGCGCCAGCACCGTCGCCGCGATGCGCTTGGGCACCGTATCGCTCTGACTCACAGTTCTCGCCACGTCCGCCTCCTATCCCGACAGGTTGAAGTTGCCGTCTCCGCCGTAGATCGCGAGGGAGACGAGAAGGGTCACGGTCACCACCGCGATGAGCGAGGTGCGGACGGCGTTGCCCACGGCCGAGCCGACGCCGGCGGGACCGCCGGCGGCGTTGTAGCCGTAGTAGGTGTGGATGAGCATGATCGTGATGGCCATCGCTATGGCCTGGACGAAGGACCACAGGATGTCCGTGGGGATGAGGAACGTCGAGAAGTAATGGTCGTACACGCCACCGGACTGACCATAGATCTGGACGGTCGCGAACCGGCTCGCCACGAACGAGGCGATGACGGCGAGCGAGTACAACGGCACCACGGCGATCATCCCGGCGACGATCCGGGTGGAGACCAGGTAGGTGATCGAGTCGATCGCCATGACCTCCAGCGCGTCGATCTCCTCGGACACCCGCATCGCCCCGAGCTGGGCCGTCGCGCCGGCACCGATGGTGGCGGCCAACCCGATGCCAGCGATCACGGGGGCGGCGATACGGACGTTGATGAACGCCGCGAAGAAGCCGGTGAGCGCTTCGACCCCGACGTCGGTGAGCGAGGAGAAGCCCTGGACCGCGATCACGCCGCCGGTGGCGAGGGTGAGGAAGCCGACGATCACCACTGTGCCGCCGATCATCGCCAGCGCACCCGTTCCCATGGCGATCTCGGCGATCAGACGCAGCGTCTCCTTCGGGTACTGGGTGAGCGCCCGCGGCGTGGCCAGCAGTGCTCGCCAGAAGAACAGGGCGATGCCGCCGAAGTCGTCGGCCCTGCCGACGGTGTGGTGCCGGGCCCGCGCGAGGCGCGGGAACCGGGTGGTCTCAATGACGGTCACCTCACGCCCCCAGGACCTTGACGCCGACCGCCGTGAGCACGGTGTTGACGACGAACAGGGCCATGAAGGCGAAGACGACGGTCTCGTTCACAGCGCTGCCCACCTCTTTCGGCCCGCCCCGGACGTAGAGGCCCTTGTAGCAGGCCACCAGGCCGGCGAGCATCCCGAACATCCCGGCCTTGATCTGCGCCAGGATGAGCTCACCCAGGCCCGTGAGCAGGGTGATCCCGTCTACAAAGGCGCCCGGGTTGACGCCCTGCAGGAGAACCGAGAAGAGGAAACCACCGAGGATGCCGATCGTGCACACCAGGCCATTGAGCAGCAGCGCCACGAAGGTGGACGCGGCGACCCGGGGGACGACCAGGCGCTTGACCGGGTCGATCCCGAGGACCTCCATCGCGTCGATCTCCTCGCGGATGGTGCGGGCCCCGAGGTCCGCGCAGATGGCGGTGGCCCCGGCCCCCGCCACGATGAGGACCGTGACCATGGGACCGACCTGGGTGACGGCGCCGAGCGCGGCCCCCGCCCCCGAAAGATCGGCCGCACCGATCTCGCGGAGCAGGATGTTGAGCGTGAAGCTCACCAGGACGGTGAACGGGATCGCCACCAGGATGGTGGCCATCATGGAGACCCGGGCGATGAACCAGGACTGTTCGACGAACTCCCGGCCCTGCCGCACGATCGACGGGAAGGACACGAACGTGTCGAGGCTCATGGCGACGAAATCGCCGACTCCCTTGAGCGGCGCATCGAGAACTCTCGCCATATCGCCCCCCTCCTGTCTTCTCTCATCCCCCGGTCGCACCGAACTGAACAAGTGACCGGTTCGGCGTGACCTAGATTACATAGTAGCTAGAACACGTTCTCATTAGCAAGGCCTACCAATCACCCCCGAACGGTGCCCCTGCGCGTGTGCCGGGAATCTAACACGCCCCGACACAACGAAAGCGGTCCCCGCGCGTCTCTCAGCAAACGCCGCGGGGACCGCATCGGTTCAGGTCAGAGGGTCATGATCTCCGAGGCGGAGAAGGACTTGCCCTCGGGCCGCCCTGACCAGTGGCCGGAGACCGCGTCGGCGAACTCCCGGCGGTCCCACACACCGCCCTCGGCGTCGAACCGCTTCTCCACCACCGGGGCGTCCACCAACGCCACCATGCCGCCGTATACCACGAACAGCTGACCGCTGACACCGGCCGCGGCGGGCGACGCGAGGTACGACACCAGGTCCGCCACCCGGTCCGGCGACAGCGGGTCGGGCCCCTTCGACTCGTCCCAGTCCTCGAAGACGCCCTCGGTCATCCCCGTGCGTCCCCGGGGAGCGATGGCGTTGGCCGTACAGCCGATCCGGGAGAGCACACGTGAGGCCGAGAGGGTGAGCGCGGTGATGGCGGCCTTGGCCGCGCCGTAGTTCGCCTGCCCGGGCGGGCCGAAGAGTCCCGCCTCGGACGAGGTGTTGATCAGCCGCCCGTACACCGGGGAGTCGGACTTCTTGCTCTCGCCCCGCCAGTGGGCCGCGGCGTTGCGGGTGAGCAGGAAATGCCCGCGCAGGTGCACCCTGATCACCGCGTCGAAGTCGTCGTCCTCCATGTTGAACAGCATCTTGTCCCGGGTGATGCCGGCGTTGTTGACCACCACGTCGATCGACCCGTGGTCGCGGACGATCTGGTCCACGGCCGGTTCGATGGCGTCCCAGTCGCCGACGTGCAGCGCCAACGGGTGCGCCGCATTGCCGGTCGCGGCGGAGATCTCGGCGGCCACCGCCTCGCACTGGTCGGCCTTGCGGCTCGAGACGATCACGGTGGCGCCGGCCTCGGACAGGGCGAGCGCCATGGCCTTGCCGAGGCCCCGGGTCGCGCCGGTGACGAGCGCGACCTTGCCGGCCAGGAGGGTGGACGTGGCGCTCATGATCGGGCCTCCGTGGTGGTGGGGGTGTACTTCGTGAGTTCGAGTCGCGCCATGGTGCGCAGGTGGACCTCGGTGGGTCCGTCCGCGATCTGCAGTGCACGGGTCAGGGCGTAGAACCGGCCCAGCACGTTGTCGTCGCTCACGCCGGCGGCGCCGAAGGTCTGCACCGCGCGGTCCACGACCTTGTGCGCGGTCTCCATCGCGGAGACCTTGATCGCGGCGACCTGCATCCGAGCCGCGGCGTTGCCCCGGGTGTCCATCAGCCACGCCGCCTGGAAGGTGAGCAGGCGGATCTGGTCGATCTCGATCCGGCTGCGGGCGATCCATTCGCGGACCACCCCGCGCTTGGCGAGCGGTTCGCCGAACGCGACGCGGTCCTGCGCGCGCTGGCACATCAGCTCGAGCGCCCGCTCGGCGATCCCGATAGCGCGCATTGCGTAGTGCATACGGCCGGGCCCCAGGCGCCCCTGGGCGATGGTGAAACCGTCACCCTCCTCACCGAGCATGTTCTCGGCCGGCACCCGCACGTCGGTGAAGGTGACCTCTCCGTGGCCGAGTCGGTCGTGGTACCCGAGCATCGGCAGATCGCGGACGATCTCGATCCCCGGCGAGTCGGTCGGGACGAGGATCATCGACTGCTGCCGGTAGGCGGGCCCCTCCGGGTCGGACTTGCCCATGACGATCAGGAGCGCGCAGTCGGGGTCGAGCACTCCCGAGGAGTACCACTTGTGACCGTTGATCACGTACTCGTCGCCGTCGCGCAGGATGGTCGTACCGATGTTCCGGGCGTCCGAGCTCGCGACGTCCGGTTCGGTCATCGCGAACGCCGAGCGGATGTCGCAGTCGAGCAGGGGCCTCAGCCACTTCTCCTTCTGCGCCTCGGTGCCGTACATGGCGAGGATCTCCATGTTGCCCGTGTCCGGGGCCGAGCAGTTGATGGCCTCGTTGCCGATGAGGGACCGTCCGACGATCTCGGCCAGCGGGGCGTACTCGAGGTTCGTCAGACCCGCGCCGAGCCCGTCGTGGGCCATGAAGAGGTTCCACAGTCCCTGTTCGCGGGCGATGGCCTGGAGGTCCCGCATGACCTGTGGCTGCTCATGCGGGTTGTCGTTCTCCGCGATCTGCTGGTCGTACACCTTCTCGGCGGGGTACACGTGCTCGTCCATGAACGCGTACAGCTTCTCGGCGAGCTCCGCCGTACGGTCGGAATAGGCGAAATCCATCGTGCTCTCTCGTTTCTCGGGTGGTGCCGCGTCAGGCCAGCCGGTCGATACCGGTGACGATGAGCCGGCGGATGGTCTCGGGTAGCAGCTCCTGCGCCGGGTCGTGGTGCCGACCCTCGCGGTGCCGCCGCAGGTTGTGCCCCATGATGGCCGCCATCTTGAACCTGCCGAGCGCATCGAACCAGGAGAAGTCCGACAGCGCGCCGGCGGCGGCGCAGTAGAGGTCGATCAGCTCGCCGGGTTCGGGCAGACCGGCGACTTCCCGGCCCACGCCGGGGAAGTTGGTGCCGTCGGCGAAGACGAGGAACCACCCGAGTTCGACCCGCGGGTCGCCCGGGCTCCAGATCTCCCAGTCGATCAGCGCCGCGGGCTCGGCCCCGTCGGAGAGGATGTTGCCCAGTCGGTAGTCGCCGTGGACCAGCACCGGGGCCACCGGCTCCGGGATCGATGCGGTGAGCAGTGCCTCGAACCGGTCGGCATCGGGGACGAGCTCGGGCGGGACCGCACCCATCGTGCGGACCCAGCGGGCGAGTTCGTCCGCCGGGGTGAGCACCTGCCCGTCGATGGGAAGTGAGTCCAGCGGCACCGCGTGCAGCGCGGGAAGGATCTGCGCGGCCCGCCGCATCCGGGCGGCCGCGAGCGCCGGTTCGACTGCCGGGTCGTCGAGGACCGGCTCGAGGGACTCCCCGCGCACCAGGTCCATGGCAAACCAGGCCGGGGACCGGTCATCGGTGGCCCGGATGCCGGGGACCGGCACGGCGGTGTCGGCGAGCGCGGACATGATGCGCGCCTGGCGGAGCATGTCGTGCCGCCCGACGGCCTTCTGTCCCGGGGGCACCGACTTGATCACGAACTCCTCGGTGGCGCCCGCGATCCGGTACGTCAACCCGGAATGTCCTCCCAGCATGGGATCGAGCGGCCCGAACGGGCCCCGGACCCCCTTCTCGACGAGCCCGGCGATCACCCGGTCACGCAGCAGCGACTCGGTCGTGCTCGCGTCGTTCGTGGTCGCGCCGTCGGCGGTGTCGGAGGTCGTCATGGCCGTGGCTCCCGGGGAAGACCGAGCACGCGCTCGGCGAGGATGTTGTGTTGGATCTCGTCGGTGCCACCGGCGATGCGGTAGCCGGGAGCGCCGAGGACGTGCTCGGTCCACGCCCAGGTCCCCCACTTCTCGCTGCGGAGGCTCAGCTCCTGGCCGAGGAGCATCCGGACGGTCTCGGACGTACGGGCCATCGTGTCGGTGGCGAGCAGCTTGCCCACCGACGCCTCGGGGCCGGGCTCGCGACCGGCGCCCACCGCGGCGGCGACCCGCATCCCCACCAGTCGCTGGACGAAGCTGCGGGTGACCAGGTCGGCGACGGCGTCCCGCTCCAGGGCGTCCAGTTCACGACCGGCGTTGCGGGCCAGCTCGACCGCCTGATCGGCGTTGTCGAGCCCGAGGTTGCCCGAGTCGAGCCGTTCGGCCGCCAGGACGGTGAGGGCGACCTTCCAGCCCTGGCCGACCGGGCCCAGCCGGTAGCGGTCGTCCACCTCGACGTCGTCGATCAGCACCTCGTTGAAGGAGGTCCCACCGGTCATCTGGCGGATGGGTCGGACGGTGATACCGGGGGCGTCCATGGGGACGATGAACATCGTGAGGCCCCGGTGCTTGGGCGCGTCCGGGTCCGTGCGGCACACCGCGACCCCGTAGTCCGCCACCCTCGCGCCGGAGGTCCACACCTTGGAACCGTTGAGCACCCACCGTCCGTCCTTCTCCACGGCGCGGGTACGCACGGCGGCCAGGTCGGAACCGGCCTCCGTCTCGGAGAAGAGCTGACAGGCGATGAGGTCGGTCCGGAGCATCGCGCGGACGTATTCCGCGCGCTGGTCCTGGGTCCCCCACTGCGCGATGGTCGGGGCGATGAGCTGCTGGGTCACCGGGAACATCTCGGTGCGCTGGGGGAGGTCGAAGTCCGCCTCCAGCCGGCGGAACGCCAGATCGTAGGCGATCGGCAGATCCCGGCCGCCGTACTCGGGCCCCCAGGTGACGGCCCCGTATCCGGCGTCGAACTTCGCCTGCTCGTATCCGCGGCGTCGGTCGGTCTCCTCGCGTTCCTGCTCGGCGGACCAGTTCTCGAACACCACGACGGAGTCCGGGCCCTCGCCCCAGGGTCGCGCTTGCCGGGGGCTCGCGATCGACTCCAGCCATCGACGGGCGGAGTCGAGGAATCCCCGGAGTCCATCGTCCTGGTCGGTGCCGTGCTGCTCGGTGGTGGTGCCGCTCATCGCCGGCCTCCTTCCAGAACGGTGCACGCGCTGATTCCCGGTGCGCCGTACACGTGGGTGAAGCCGAGCCTCGGGGCGCCCGGGACCTGCCGCTCGCCGGCCTCCCCCCGGAGCTGGGTGACGACCTCGTGAACCTGGCGCAGTCCGGACGCGCCGATCGGCTCACCGTTGGCCAGACACCCGCCGTCGGTGTTGACGGGGAGCGAGCCGCCGATTTCGGTCTCGCCGCGCTCGAGCATCCCTTCCTGCTCGCCGTCCTCGCAGAAGCCGCACTCGGCGAGATGCATGATCTCGGCGCCCGACTCCGTGTCCTGGAGTTGGGCCACGTCGATGTCGGACGGGGACACTCCTGCGGTCTCGAACGCGCGCCGCGCCACGACGGTGCTCACGCTGCTGGGTTCGCCCTCGCCCTGGACGGACGGGGCGAACACCTCGAAGGACCCGAACGGCCGGGTGCCGGTGGAGACCGCGCGGACGGCCACCGCGCGGCCACCCATCCTGGCCGCGACCGACTCCGACGCCAGGAGGATCGCGGCGCCACCCTCCCCCGGGTTGCAGAACATGAACTGGGTGAGCGGGTCGTTGACCATCGGCGAGGCGGCGATCTCCTCCAAGGTCTTCGGATCGCGGCGCCAGGCGTTCGGGTTGATACTGCCGTTGCGGTAGGCCTTCTCCGCCACCCGGGCGAGCGTGGTCTCCGAGATCCCGTGCCGGGCCATGTACCGCGTGATCTTCATGGCGAAGAACTGTGTGGTGACCATGAGGCCGTGGGTGCCGTACCCCTCGGTCAGGCCCCACTCCTCCGGCTTGGGGTCGAATGCACCCCGGGGGTGTTTGTCGAACCCGACGGCCAGCGCCACCTCGGCCGCTCCGGAGCGGATGGCGTTGATCGCGGAGACGAGGGCGCTGCCCCCGGTCGCGCACCCGTTCTTGACGTTGGTGAAGGGGATCCCGGTCAGGCCCAGGTCGGTGACGAGCGTGTCCGCGAGGCCGGACCCGTCGCTGCCACCGAACGCGATCTGGACGTCGGACCACTGCAGCCCGGCGTCGGCCAGGGCGGCCCGGATGGCGGTGACGGCCATCTGACGTCCGCTGACCCCGTCCTGGCGTCCGAACTTCGACAGACCGGCGCCGACGATGTGCACGTCGGACATCAGACCTCCTTCTTACTGGTGGATTCGGCGGGGGGCGCGGCATCCGCGTTGACGGCGGGGGCGGTGGCGAGGGCGAGGGCGAACCTCGGTACCGGATCGGCCCCCACCAGAACGACCTCGCGGCCGATCAGATCGATCGGCGACGTGCCCTCGAGCAGCGCCTCGACCTTGACGCCCTCGGGCAGTTCGACGTAACCGACGGCGTAGGGGCGGAAGCCCCCGGGCGGCGCCACGTACGGCGGCGACTTCGGGGCGAACCGCTGGATGGTCGCGGTCCATACCGTGCCGGTGGTGGACAGGTCCGTCTCGGCGGTCTCGGACCCACCGCAGCGCTGACAGCTCACGGAGGCGGGAAACGCCACGGTCGTGCAGTGCGCGCACCGGCTCCCCCGCAACAGCGGTGGGAGGGTCTGGTTCTCGTTCATCGTGTGCACTCCTGGTTCCGTAGACGTTTCCCGCTCCGTGATCGGTCAGATCAGCGGCCGACCCACTTGGGCTCACGCTTCTCGAGAAATGCCTGGATGCCCTCCTTGCCGTCCTCCGACTGGAGCGAGTTACCCACCGCGAAGTGCTCCATGATCATGAGCGACTTGATGTCGGCGTCCAGGCCCTGGTTCACGGCCATCTTGGTGAGCTTCATCATGAACGGGCTCTTGTCGGTCAGGGTCCCGATGAACTCCTCGACGCACTGGTCGAGCTTGTCGGCGGGGGCCGAGTCGTTGATGAGGTCGAAGTCCTTGGCCTCCTGGCCCGAGAGCAGCTTGCCCGTGAGCATGAGCTCCTTGGTCTTGCGCAGGCCGATCATCCGCGGGAGGCGGTAGATGGGGCCGGCGCCACCGAAGAGGGCGCGACGGATGTGGAAGTCGCCGATCTTGGCGTCGTCCGCAGCGATCGCGAAGTCACACGAGATCATGAGCTCGAAGCCACCGGCGGTGACGTAGCCCTCGAGCACGGCCACCGACGGCGTGTTCATCGAGTAGAGGCGGTCGCACACCTGGGCCGAGAGGACGCCGACGTCCATGGCGTTGGTGGTGCCGACGAAGTCACCCAGCAGCTCGTCGAGGTCGAAGCCCGAGCAGAACTGGTTCTGCACGCCACGGAGCACGAGCACCTTGAGGTCGGGATCCGCGTCGACCTCCTTGATGATCTCGTCGAGGCGGTGGAGCAGCTCCACGGTGACGGCGTTCTTCTTGTGGGGGCGGTTGAGCCACACGCGGGCGACGTCGCCGTCCTTCTCCAACAGAACGTGGTCGGTCTGAACCATGGTCTTTCCTTTCGTAAGTCATCCTGAACTGGATTCAGTTCATGTCTACACTGTGATGCAGGCCTCGTCAACCTCTGTCGTCGTGAGGTTTTCCTCGGCCCGGCCGGACCCGCCGAGAGGCGGATCCGGCCTGGTCAGAGCTCTGGAGAGAGCGGGTAGATCTTGAGGCTCTCCGAGCGGAAACTGATGACGACGGGCTCGCCCCTCTTCGCTCGCCGCAGCCAGTCGCCATGGACCGCGGCGGAGGCCCGGAGTCGGTACTCCTCCGGCCCCGCACCCACCTGGACGTCGTAGTAGCGACCACCGAACTCGGCGGACAGCAGAGTCGCCTCGAGGGTGATCTCCCGGTGCGAGACGTCCTCCTCCGGCCGGTGCAGCGTGATGTCGTCAGGCCACAGACGGGCGGACACGGCACGACTGTCGCCCGTCTCGCAGCGCAGCGGTAGTTCGGTGCCCGCCGCCGTGGTCCATTCCAATCCGGTGCGGTGCAACTCGAGCCGGTTGGACATGCCGATGAAGTCGGCCACGTATTCGCTCACGGGGTGATCGAACACGTCCTGCGGGGTCGCGAGCTGCTCGATCTTCCCCTGCTTCATGATCGCGAGACGATCCCCGAGCGCGAACGCCTCGGAGTGGTCGTGGGTGACGAAGACCGCGCCGAACCCCAGCTCGTCGTGCAGCCGGCGGATCTCCGTGCGCACCTGGTCGCGCAGGAGCGCGTCCAGGTTGCTGAGCGGTTCGTCGAAGAGGACGAGATCGGGCCTCGACGCCATCCCCCGGGCGACGGCGATCCGCTGCTGCTGACCGCCGCTCAACTGCGAGGGATAGCGGTCGAGCAGGTGGCCGCAGTCGACCATCTCCGCGGCCTCTTCGACCCTCCCGGAGTTGAGCGCGTCCTTGAGCTTGCGCGCCTTCAACGGGTACGCGATGTTCTTCCGCACCGTCATGTTGGGCCACAGGGCATAGGACTGGAACACCATCCCGATGCTCCGCTTGTTGGGAGGCACGTTCACGCGGTTGGCCGCGTCGAACATCGGTGCGCCGTCGAAGGCGATCGACCCCGCCTCGGGGGTCTCGAGGCCGGCGAGACACCGCAGCGTGGTGGTCTTGCCGCACCCGCTCGGACCGAGGAGGACGAGGAACTCGCCCGCTCCGATCTCCAGATCGAGCTCGTCGACGACGACGTTGCTTCCGTATTGCTTGGTGAGACCGGAGATCTCGATTTTCGCGGTCATTGGTCTTCCTCACATTCACGCCGGCGGAAAGGCTCGGCTCGGTCACCTGGTAACAGGGCGGGCGCGCACCCGCGGGACGACATCACAGCTTCTCCAGGACGTTGCGTCCGCCGATCAGCATCGCGACCGCGACACCGGCACCCGTGACCGCGGACATGAGAATCGCCATCGCGGCGACGAGGGTGTACGAACCGTTGCTCCAGTGGTCGTAGAGCAGGGTGCCCATCACCTGCGTCGTCGCGGAGCGGACCATCAGCGAGGCCGCGAACTCGTGGGTCAGGAGGATGAACATCAGCGCGATCGAGCTGAGGATGGTCGGCCGGAGCATCGGCAGCGTGATCCTCGCCATCGTCGCCACCGGGCCGGCTCCCGAGACCGCCGAGGCCTCCTCGTACTTGTCACCCATCGAGATGAGCGCCGTCAGCTGCATACGGGTCGCGAACGGGATCATGAGGACCACGTAGACCAGGATGATGACGGCCTTGGTGCCGTAGAGGATGAGCGGCGGTTCGGTGTAGGTGAGCAGGAACCCGACGCCGAAGATGACGGCCGGGATACCCATCGGCAGCGCCGTGATGAGGTCGGCGACGGTACGCAGGATGCGCAGGTCCTGCCTCCGGACCATGAGGTTCGCGACACCGAACCCGATGGGCACACAGATCAGCACGGCGACGATCGACGTCACGACACTCGTGACGACCGAGTCCACTATGCCCGGGGTGGTGACCAGCGCCCGGTAGTTGCTCAGGGTGAACAGGTCCCAGGACAGGGTCCCCGACCAGAACGGGGTCAGGGACACGATGATCACCCCTGCCAGCGGGAGGATGAGCGCGACCAGACCGTAGACGGCGACGATCGCCGTGGCCCAGTGCGAGGACCCTCCGACCGGGGAGAAGGACTTGCCCCCATGGGTGACGAACCGGGTCTGGTTGCCCAGGAGCGCCCGCTGGCCGAACACCACGAGGATGCCCATGATGACCAGGGGGGATCCCGCGGCCGCGGCGGCGGCGAAGTTGATGGGTGACTCCGAGGCCCGGAGGTACATCTCGGTGGCCAGGACCTTGACGCCCTCGTTCTGACCCAACAGCAGGGGCGCGGTGAACTGGCCGAGGCCCAGCAGCAGGGCCACACCGGCGCCGTAGACGAGCGACGGGCGCAGCAGTGGGAGGACCACCTTGAAGAACGTCCCGATGGTCGTGGAACCGGCGATCTGGGCGGCCTCGAGGTGCTCGCCGCTGATGTTCTGCATCCCGGCGCTGACGAAGAGGTACACGAACGAGGTGAGGCTGAACCCGGTGATGATGATGATCCAGGTCGGGCTGTACACGTTGACCGGGCCGGAGTTCAGATCACTCCACCAGGGCAGCATCCGGAGCAGGATGTTGATATAGCCGGGGCCCGGGGAGAGCAGGAACGCGAATCCCACGACGTTCGCGACCGACGGGATGACGATCGGCAGGATCGGGACCAGACGCAGGAAACCCATGCGGCGCGGCAACCGGGTGGTCGCGAAGGCGAGGACGGTTCCGCACACCATGGCGATCACCAGCGAGAAGAACGCGAGCGCGGCCGTGGTCTGCAGGGTGGTGACGATGTCTGCGCGTCCGTACTGCGAGCGGTAGCCGGCCGCACCGTTCTCGAACGCCAGCGACTGGAGTTTGAACAGCGGCCAGACCACCAGGTACGCGAGCACGAGTATCAGTGCCGCGTACATCAACCGATGTCGCCATATCGACAGCGGACCTGAACTTTTCACTTCGATCTGTCCTCAGCTCGGGGTAGTGCGGTGCGGGATCGGCGGCGTGCGGGGATCCGGCCCGCGGTGGGCGAACACCTCACCGCGGGCCGGGTCGGGGCTCAGCCCAGGAAGAGCTGTTCCCACTGAGCCTGGTACTCCTGGACCGTCTCGGGATCCAGGGTGTCCGGATCACCCAGCTCGACGTCCTGAGCCGTGACCGTCGAGCCCGGCACGCCCGTGCCCGGGACGTCCGGGAGCACCGAGAGGTAGTCGGCCGAGATGGCTTCCTGACCCTTGTCCGTGATGAGGAAGTCCGCGAGCAGCTGCGCCGCGTTCGGATTGGGCGCCGAGGCGAGGACGTGGGAGTACCAGGGCACGCCCCACGGGTTCTCGGGGAGCGCGAAGTCGACCGGAGCGCCCTTGTCCTTCTCGGTCAGGACGTTGCTCGCCGCCATCGGCGCCACCCACACCTCACCGGAGGCCAGGGCCTGGGTGATCGCGACCGCGCTCGAGTAGATCCGCGGGTTCGTCTCGGCGAGCCGTTCGAGGTAGTTCTCGCCGTAGTCCACGTCGATCTTGCGGTACATGTCGACGTAGGTCGGGATGCCGTTCGGGTTCTGGATGCCGACCTTGCCGTCGAACCGGGGGTCGAGTGCGTCGTCCGGCGTCGCCAACCCCTCGGGGACCTGCGCGGTGTTCCACCCGAGGCCGAACACCGTCGCACTGGTGAGGAAGAACTTGTCCTCGAGCACGCTCTCCGCGCGGTCGTAGTCGGGGTTGTCCAGCGAGGGCGCCACGACCTCGGCCGAGTAGTCGGTGTCGAAGCTGCGGTTGATCCACCCGGCGTCCGTGGTCATGTGGACGTCCGCGACGCCGGACCCGGTGGAGTTCTCCACCTCGATCTTCGGCAGGATGTCCGCGTCCGTCCCGCGGACGTAGGTGAGGGTGATGCCGGGATACTCCGCCTCGAACGCCTGCTTGAGGGCCTCGAGGTTGTCCGGGGAGTGGGTGGAGTAGATCGTCACGCTGCCCTCCTCCTGGGCGGCGGCGACGATCTCGTCCCATGATCCCGCGAGCTCCGAACCCGATCCGGAGTCCGACCCGCACCCCGCGAGCACCAACGCGAGCGCTGCCCCGCTGGCGACAGCGGCCTTGAATCTGGAAAAGCGCATTGCTTCCCTTCCTGTGACGGCCACCGGGAGCCGGAGCCGAATTGAACTAACTTCAGTGAACTGTATGACCCAGGTCACGTAAGCGCAAGGGGAAGCGCCCGTTAACTTCGCCGGGATCCTGATCTCGGGCCGTCAGCCGAGGAACCTGCGCTCCCAGGCGGCGACGTACTCCTCCACCGCCGCCGCCTCGAGCGTCTCCGGATCCGCGAGACCGATGTCCTGCGCGACGACGTCCGAGCCCTCGACCCCCGTGCCCGGGACATCCGGCAGTGCGGCGATGTAGTTCTCCGAGAGCGCGGCCTGCCCGGCCGGGGTGAGCATGAAGTCCGCGAGCACCTGTCCCGCGTTCGGGTGGGGCGCGGCCGCCAGGACGTGCGAGTAGAACGGGATACCGATGGGGTTCGCGGGCAGGGCGAAATCGACGGGCGCGCCCTTGTCCCGTTCCGCCAGGACGTCCATGGACGCCCCGGGGGCAGCCCAGATCTCACCCGACGCGAGCGCCTGGGTGATCGCGGGCGCACTGCCGTAGATGCGGGGATTGACGCCGGCGAGCCTGTCGACGAACCCCTCCCCGTAGTCGATGTCCATCCGGCGGTAGATGTGCACGACGGCAGGGAAGCCGGCGGGATTGACGACGCCGACCTTGCCGTCGAACCGCGGGTCGAGCAGGTCCTCGGGGGACGCGAGCCCAGCGGGCACGTTCTCCGTGTTCCACGCCAGGCCGATCGAGGTCGCACTGGTGACGAAGAAGGTGTCGTCCAGCACCCCGTCCTCCGCGCGGTACGCCGGGTCGTCGATCGCCGGCGCGACCACTTCCACCGAGTAGCCACCCGAATCGAGACTGCGGTGGATCCACCCGGCGTCGGTGGTCATGTGGACATCGGCGACCCCGCTGCCCGTCTGGTTCTCGACCTCGACCCGGGGGATCAGATCGGAATCCGTCCCGCGGACGTAGTTCAACGAGATCCCGGGATACTCCGACTCGAATGCGGTCTTGAGCGACTCCAGGTTGGCCGGGGCATGGTTGGAGTAGATGGTCACGCTCCCCTCGTCGGTGGCGGCGGCGACGATCTCGTCCCACGAGCCGGCCAGTTCCGAACCGGTGTCGTCCGATCCGCATGCCGAGGCGACGGCGGCGGTCGTGACGAGCACCGCGATCGCGGCCACGGTGCCTGTGAACCTCATATGCTTCCCCTTTCCGGAGACGAGGAGCTCATTGAGTTGAACTCACTTCATTGCAGAATAGGGTGGAGATCACACCGCGTCAGCCGTTCGGGACGACCGGCGTCCCTCGCCGCGGCCCCGGCCTCGAGTCGGTCCCTGCTGCCGGGTCGCGCCGTGCGCGCGGTGCGAGCGCTGTCGGGTCGTCAGACCGTGAAGCGACCCCCGTTGCTCAGCAGCACCGCGCCGACGACGTTCGACGCCTGATCGGAGGCCAGGTAACAGATGCTCTCGGAGAGCTGCTCCGCGGTGGCGTAGCCGAAGGCGCTGCCCTCGTTCATCCGCGCGCGGACCGACTCGGGGGTTCGCGCGGCCATGGCGGTGTCCACCGGGCCGGGGGCGACGGTGTTGACCCGGATGCCGAAGTGGACGGCCTCTTTGGCCACGGACTGACTCAGTGCGTGGACGGCCGCCTTGGAGGAGGCGTAGTGCGGGTAACCCACGAGGGTGTCGAACGCCGCCGAGGACCCCACGGTGACGATCGCCCCTCCCCCGCCGGGGCGCATCGCCCGCACGGATTCGCGCAGGACGTGGAAGGTGCCGTCCAGATTGACGGCGTGGATCCGGCGCCACGTCGAGTCGTCGAGCCGGCTCAGGACGTCGACCGGTTCGCCGGTCTCGGCCGCCTCGTAGATGTGGGCTTTGGCCACGGGGTCATCGATGCCGGCCGCGTGGACGACCACGTCCACCCGTCCGTCTTCGGCCGAGATCTCCTCGAAGAGCGCGCGGACCGCGTCCGGGTCGGCCACGTCCACCCCGTGTGCGACGCCGCCGATCTCCGAGGCGACGCGCTGCGCTGACTCCCGCGCCAGGTCCACCAGGTGGATCCGGCGCGCGCCCTCCGCGGCGAGCTGCCTCGCCACGGCCGCCCCGATCCCCGAGGCCGCCCCGGTGACCAGTGCGACCCTGCCCTCGAACCGGGTGTTCTGTGGCGCCGTCATGATGTCCGTCCTCTTCTCGTCGGTGTGGTGTGGTGGAGCAGGTCACCGCGTTGCGCGGGGGTCACATGGTCACCACGAGACGGCCGGTGACCCTGCCGTCGCGGAG
>NZ_JAALDW010000394.1:2712-9282 GCF_014145055.1 Dietzia sp. DQ11-38-2 | reverse complement strand
CCGCGGCCGCCCAGATCGAGGGCGGGGCCGACGCCGACGGGCGTGGCCCGAGCATCTGGGACACCTTCGCCGCCGAACCCGGCCGCATCCGCGGCGGCGACACCCCGGCCGTGGCGTGCGACCACTACCACCGCCACGCCGAGGACGTCCGCGACCTGGCCGACCTCGGGGTCGACGACTACCGGTTCTCGATCTCCTGGTCCCGGGTCCTGCCCACCGGACGCGGGCGGGTCAACGGACCCGGCCTGGACTTCTACTCGCGGCTCGTCGACGATCTCCTGGCGGCCGGCATCCGCCCCGTGCCCACCCTCTACCACTGGGACCTGCCGCAGACCCTGCAGGACGAGGGCGGGTGGTTGCGCCGGGACACCTCCCGGGAACTAGCCGACTACGCCGCGGTGGTGGTCGACGCCCTCGGCGACCGCGTCACCCGCTGGCACACGCTCAACGAGATGAACGTCCACACCCTGTACGGTCACGGGCTCACCGATCACGCGCCGGCCCTCGGAATGGGGCTGGACTGCCTGCCCGTGGCGCACAATCTGCTCCGCGCCCACGGCCTGGCGGTCGAGGCCATCCGGGCCTCCGGGACCCGGCACGAGGTGGGGGTGGTCCAACAGCACTTCCCGGTCCTCGCCGCGACCGACTCCGCCGAGGACCTCGAGGCCGCCGAGATGTTCCGCATCCTCACCAACTGGCTGTTCTCCGATCCCGTCCTGCGCGGTGAGTACCCGCAGGACTGGGTGGCCGAGCTCGTCATGAGCTCCGCGGGACTGACCCCCGACCAGCTCGAGCAGGACCTCGTCGTCATCGCCGGCCCCCTCGACCACTACGGGGTCAACTACTACGAACCCACGGTGATCGAGGCCCCGCGCCCCGACACCGACTACTCCGGGGTGCTCGAGGTGGACTTCCCGCAGGACATGCCGTTCCGCCCGGTACGTATCGAGGGCGTCGAGCGGACCGATTTCGACTGGCCTGTCGTGCCGTCGGGCCTCACGGACATCCTCGTGGCGCTCCACGAGCGCTACCCGGGGCTGCCGCCGGTGACGGTGACCGAGAACGGGGCCTCGTTCCACGAGGGCCCCGGAGCGGACGGAGCGGTCCACGACGACCGGCGGATCGAGTATCTCCGCGCACACCTCGCGGCCGTGGCGGACGCCGTCGAGGCGGGCGTGAACGTGGACGGGTACTACGTGTGGTCGGCGATGGACAACTTCGAGTGGGCCGCCGGCTACGCCGAGCGCTTCGGCCTGGTCCACGTGGACCACGGCACCCTCACGCGGACCCGCAAGGACTCCTGGTACTGGTACCGCGACCTGATCGCCGCGCAGCGGGAGCGAGTAGCGGGTGGTGGTCCGACACGACCCTCGGGAGAGGATCCGGCGGTCTAGGCTGGGCGGATGACCACAGTCTCGACCGCCGGTCGCCGTCGTTCCCTGGGCCTGATCGGCGTGTGCACGGCCCTCGCGCTGCTCGGGTCGGCGTGTGGGACGCCGTTGGCGACACCCGATCCGGACGCGAGTCCGGCCGCGTACTCGGCGCTCGAGGTCGGCGAGGACCGGATCGACTACGCGGTCGGCAAGGTCACCGACATCGTCGAGGAGGAACTGGAGGCCTCAGGGATCCCGGGCGCGGCCGTCGCGGTGGTGCACGGCGGCGAGGTGGTCCTCGCGGAGGGCTTCGGCGTCCGTGACACCAGCACCGGCGCCGAGGTGGACGCGGGGACAGTCTTCCCACTGGCCTCGATCTCCAAGTCGGTCAGCGCGACAGTGGTGGCCGCGGAGAGCGGGAACGGCGAGGTCGACTGGTCCACCCCGGTGAGCGAGTACCTACCGTGGTTCGAACTCTCCGATGCCCAGCTGTCCCCGCTCGTCACCGTGGGCGACGTCTTCGCGCACCGCTCGGGCCTGCCCGAGCACGCGGGGGACGATCTCGAGGACCTGGGGTATGACCGGCCCGCGGTCCTGCACGGTCTGCGGCACCTTCCGCTCACGCCGTTCCGGGCCTCGTACGCGTACACGAACTTCGGGCTGACGGCCGGTGCGGAAGCCGTGGCGGTCGCCGCGGGGACGCCCTGGGACGAGTTGAGCCGCGAGCGAATCTTCGAGCCCCTCGGGATGAGCGAGACCTCCTACTCGCACGTCGAGCTGCTCGAGCGGGACAACCGGGCCGTCGGCCACGTCAGGAACGACACGGGCGCGGGAACCGGCGACTGGGTGCCCGCCGATCCCCAACGCGATCCCGACGCGCAGGCCCCGGCGGGGGGACTGAGTTCGTCGGTGACCGACATGGCCGCGTGGATGGCCATGGTGCTGCACGACGGCAAAGGACCCGACGGCACCCAGGTGGTCCCCGCCGAGGCGCTGCGCGAGGCCCTCACCCCACAGATCGTGTCCGCGCCCCCACAGGCCGCAGCCGACCGCCCCGGCTCCTACGGGTACGGCTTCAACATCGGCACCAGCTCGTCAGGGCGGGTCCAGTGGAGCCATTCCGGGGCCTTCGCGCTCGGCGCGGGCACCGCGATGCTCATGCTGCCCTCGCTGGACCTCGGGATCATCACCGTGACCAACGCCTCGCCCACCGGGGTGGCGGAGACGATCAACGCCCGGTTTGCCGACTACGCCCAGTACGGCGACCCCACGCTGGACTGGCGCGAACTGTTCGGACAGGCGTTCGCCCCAGTGCTCGATCCCGTGGGAGACCTGGTGGACGCGCGGCGACCCGCCGCCCCGGCGCCGGCACCGGACCCGGCCGAGCTCGTCGGCACTTACGACAACGACTACTTCGGGACTCTGGAGGTCCGCGAATCGGAGGACGGGCTGGAGATGATCGTGGGCCGGGTGGCCGTCGCGTGGCCGCTCGAGCCCTGGGACGGCGAGACGTTCGCCGTCCAGCCACGGAGCGAGAACTGGCCGCCGGGGTCGCGGGGCTCGGTGACGTTCGACGACGACGAGGTCACGGTCGAGCTCCTGGACGGCAACGGACTCGGGACCTTCACCCGGGCTCCTGCCGGAGTGGACCCCGCCGAGGGCGATCCCGGCGACTGACGCGCCGTCTGTCGCGTCTGGCGTCGGCGTCGGGGGTGGTCAGGAACGTCGAGAGCCACCTCATCCGCGGATCGGCGTCCACCAGGAAGGCCTTGACCACGAGCGTCAACGGCACCGCCAGGATCGCGCCCAACGCGCCGGCCACCGAGGTCCAGAACACCAGCGAGAGGAACGTCACGGTGGGGGTGAGTCCCACGGCGTCGCCGGTGAACTTGGGCTGGATGAAGCTCTGGATCACCAGGTTGACCACGCAGTAGATCACCACCACCCAGATGGCGTCGACCGGTCCCCCGGTCAGCAGTGCGAACAGCGCGGGCGGCACGAGGCCCAGCACGAAGCCGATGTTGGGGATGTAGTTGGTGACGAAGGCCAGCACGCCCCACACCACCGCGAGCGGCACGCCGATGATCATCAGAGCCACCGTGTCGATGATCGCGACGAGGAGACCGAAGATCGTCGAGACGATCCAGTACGACTTCACGCCGTCGGTGAAGGAGCTGAGCGCGTCGGCCAGCCGGGGCCGCTGACGGACGATCACGGCTCGACGGCGGGTGACGCCCGGGACGTCGAACACCAGGAAGGTCAGCGCGATCACCAGGACGGTGAGCTGGCCCCCCGCCGAGGACACCTGCCCCGCCACGTTCTGGACCGTCCCGATGATCGTGCCGGGGTCCACGCCCGCCAGGCTCGACGAGACCTGATCCTGGCTGACCCCGAACCGGCCGAGGAACTCGATGGTCTGACCGTAGAGCTCGACGAACCTGCCCTGATACTGCGGGATCTCCTCGGCGGCGATCCACAGTGCCCACACGAGCATCCCCACCAGCGCGGCCAGCAGCAGGTAGAGCACGAGCAGGACGATGATCATCCCACCCCACCGCGGCAGGCCGGCCCGCTCCAGGCGCCGCTGCAGCGGCTGGGCGGCGATCACCAGGTTGAGGGCGAGGAAGGCCGGCATGACCATGGCCGCGTGCTGGGAGATCCCCCAGACCACCGCGAACGCCGCGGCCAGCGACACCACCGTGACGCCGGCGATTCCCCACCCCCTGGGCTCCTCGTGCGGGGCGGGCACCTCGGTTTCGCGCACGCCGGGTTCGCGAACGCCATCGCCGGTGGTCGTCATGGCCCCTCCTCGACCCGCGCCCAGCGCGCAGGACGCGGATCAGAGTAGCCCCTGTCAGCCCCCGTTCAGCGCCGAACGGATGGCGTCGACGTCGACGTCGTCGAGGTCGGCCGGATCCCACGTGGGATCGCGGTCCTTGTCGATCACCACGGCCCGCACTCCCTCGACGAAGTCCGGACGGGCGGTGATCCATCCGCCCAGCGCCAGCTCGTTGTCGAGGCATTCGCGGAGATCGCCCGCGGCGGCCCCGGCGCGGAGCAGCTCGATGGTGGCGATGACGGAGGTCGGGCAGTGGGACCGCAGCATCCCGAGGGTCGCGGTGGCCCACTCGTCCTGGGGGCCGGACTCCAGGGCGTCGACCATCTCCTGCGCGGTGCCGCGGCCGAAGACGTCCTCGATCCGGTCGATGTGCTGCTCGACCGCGGACTCCCCCGCCGCCGCGCGCTCGAGGCCGTGTCGCTCGAGGGCGGCGTCGAGGCCGTCGGATCCGATGGCGGTGACGAAGGTGTCCCGGTCGGCGTCGTCGATCAGATGGGTGGCCAGACCCGTGTAGAGGGCGTCCGCGGAGTTCATCCGGACCCCGGTGGTGCCGAGGTAGATCCCCACCGCCAGGCCGCGGGTCCCGCCGCCGCACAGTCGGGGCAGGAAGTGGCTGGCGCCGACGTCGGGGATGAACCCGATCGCCGTCTCGGGCATCGCCATCATGACCGTGGTGGTGACCACCCGGTGCGAACCGTTGATGGAGATCCCGAGGCCGCCGCCCATCGCGACGCCGTGGATCACCGCGACCGTGGGCACCCGGTGGGTGTGGTACGCGAGGTCCATCGCGTACTCCTCGGAGAAGAACTCCCGGTTGGTCTGGTGCTCCCCGGCGGCCGCGGCGTCGCGCAGGGCGCGGATGTCGCCGCCCGCGCAGAACGCCTTCTCCGAGGTACTCGTGGTGACGACGGCCTCCACGCCCGAGTCCTGCGAGGCGGCGTCCAGTGCGGAGTGCAGGGCCCGGCACATGGGTAGGTCGAGGGAGTTCAGGGCCTTGGGGCGGTCCAGGACGATGTGCTGCATCCGGCCTTCTCGCCGGGTGGTGACGAATTCGCTCATGCCCCCAGTGTGTCAGGCCGGTCACCCGCCGTCGCCGAGATACTAGGAATTCCTACCTAGATCGCCCCCGCCTCACCTCAGAGCAATTCCGACGCGACATCCGGGACGTACTTGAACTCCTCGCGTGGCGGCCGCTCGTAGTTGGCCCCCTCGGGTCGCTCCGGGATCTCGAAGGTCGGCGGCTCCAGCTTCTCCCACGGGACGGTGGAGAGCAGGTGGGAGATCACGTTGATCCGCGACCTCTTCTTGTCCTCGGACTCCACCGTGTACCAGGGCGCCTCCGGGATGTCGGTGTGGATGAACATCTCGTCCTTGGCGCGGCTGTAGGCCTCCCACCGGTTGATCGACTCCAGGTCCATCGGCGAGAGCTTCCACCGGCGCATGGGATCGTCGTGCCGGGAGCGGAACCGGCGCTCCTGCTCCTCGTCCGACACGGAGAACCAGTACTTGCGCAGCATGATCCCGTCCTCCACGAGCAGGCGCTCGAAGATCGGCGCCTGGTGCAGGAAGCGGCGGTACTCGTCGGTCGTACAGAACCCCATCACTCGCTCCACGCCGGCCCGGTTGTACCAGGAGCGGTCGAAGATCACGATCTCACCGGCTGCCGGCAGATGCTCGACGTAGCGCTGGAAGTACCACTGCGTCTTGTGCACCTCGGTCGGCGCGGGCAGTGCGACCACGCGGGCGTACCGGGGGTTGAGGTACTGGGTGATCCGCTTGATCGCCGACCCCTTTCCTGCGGCGTCGCGACCCTCGAACACCACCACGAGCCGGTTCCCCGTCTCCTTGAGCCAGGCCTGCATCTCCACGAGCTCGGCCTGCAACCGCTCCAGTTCGGCCTCGTAGGCCTTCTTGGGCAGCTTCTCGAGCCCGCTGGGCAGCAGGTCCTTCGTGCCCGCCTTCGTGCCCGCCGCGTCCGAGGAGGCCTTGGGGCGCGCCTTCTTGGCGCCCTTCTTGCCCTGCTTGTCGCCACTCATCCCACCGATACTACGGCCGCGCAGGCGGCTCCGGGCCCGGAGGAACGTCTTGACAGTAGTCCAGACGACTGTCTAGCTTCGGGCGAGGGTGACGCTCGTCACCGCACCGACACGATCCTGACGGTTAGGCGACATGACGACTCTCACCCGCCGGGGGTTCCTCGGCTCACTCGCCGCCGCCGGGGTCGCGGCACTCGCGTCCGACCCCCTCGCCGCCGGCCAGGGGACCGACCCCGCGAGCCCCGCACCCGCAGGCCCCGGACGAATCCCCCACGAGGTGCAGGACCACCGGGTCCTCGTGGTGGGCAGCGGGTTCGGCGGC
>NZ_JAALDW010000394.1:0-2690 GCF_014145055.1 Dietzia sp. DQ11-38-2 | reverse complement strand
TCGCGGCGCTCCGGCTCGCCCAGGCGGGCGTCCCCGTCGTCGTCATGGAACGAGGACGCCGCTGGCCCACCGGCCCCAACTCGACCACCTACCCCAGCGTCAGCGCACCCGACGAGCGCATCCTGTGGTTCCGCTCCGCACCCGAGGTCTTCGGCCGACCCGTGGACCTGCCGCGCTACACCGGGCTGCTCGACGCCTCCGTGGGCGAGAACATGACCTCCGTGTGCGCCACCGGCGTCGGAGGCGGGTCCCTCATCTACCAGGGCATGTCACTCCAGCCCAGCGAGGAGTTGTTCCAGACCTGGTTCCCGGGCGCGATCGACTGGCGCGAGATGGAGCAGGAGTACTTTCCCCGCGTCTCCCGGATGCTCCGCCTGGCCGAGGCCCCGGACGAACTCGTCAACTCCCCCCAGTACACGGCCCCCCGCGTTTTCGCCCAGAGGGTGCGGGCCGCCGGTCTGCCACTGCGCAAGATCCCCATGCCCATCGACTGGGACTACGCACTGGCCGAGCTGCGCGGCGAGATGCGGCCCTCCTACACCGACAGCTCGGGCGCGCTCGGCGTCAACAACGGCGGCAAACACACCGTCGACGTGACCTACCTCGCCGATGCCGAGGCCACGGGACTCGTCGAGGTCCGACCGCTCCACGACGTCCGTGCCATGCGGCGGCTGCCCGACGGACGCTGGGAGCTCGACGTCGAGGTCCTCGACACCGCCGGACGCCTCCTCAAGACGCTGGCGATGCGCGCACCCGCGGTCATGTTGGGTGCCGGATCGGTGGGCACCTCCACGCTGCTCACCCGAGCCTCCGCCACCGGCACCATCACGGACCTCCCCGACGCCGTCGGCAGCGGCTGGGGCACCAACGCCGACCGGATCTACACCTGGACCGACCCCACCGCAGGATTCGGCGCCGTCCAGGGCGGGCCTGTGGTCTACGGGAGCCTCAACTGGTCGGACCCCACCACCGCCCACACCCTCATCCAGGCGTCGATCCCCGCATTCGGTGCGGATCTGCACACCACGATGATGGTCGGGTACGGCGTGAGCGCCGACCGTGGCCGGATCGTCTACGACGCAGCGCAGGACCGCGGCGTCATCCGATGGCCCGCCGCCGGTGACGCGGGGATCCTGCGCGGTCACATCGAACCCACCGCGCGCGCCATCGTCGGCCCGACCGGCCACCTCACCGACACCAACGACATCGTCAACTCCACCTGGCACCCGCTCGGCGGCGCGGCCATGGAGCAGGTCTGCGACCTCGACGGGCGGGTCCTGGGCCAGCGGGGCCTGTACGTCGTCGACGGGGCCCTCATCCCGGGCACCACCGCCGCCTGCAACCCGTCACTGACCATCGCGGCGATCGCCGAGCGAGCCCTCGACCGGATCGTCCGCCACGATGTGGGCGCGATCATCTGAGGCGGGAGCGGGCGAGGCCGTCCGAGCCGGGAGCGGGCGAGGCCGTCCGGACGGATGTGCACACCGTCATCAGCGTCGAATGCCCGGGACCGGTGGCGGCGACCGGGATAATGGGTGGTGTGAGGTCTCGCGAGAACATCCTCGACGCCACCCGCCGCGTCATCGGCGAGGTGGGCTTCGAGGGCGTCAACATCGCGGTGGTGGCCAAGCGAGCCGGGGTGAGTCGTCAGACCGTGTACTCGATCTTCGGTACCCGTGAGGAACTCGTCAGCGAGGCGATAACCCATCAACTCAGCGCACTCCTCGGTACCTACGAGTCGCTCATCGACTCGGCGGACTCGCTGCTCGAACTCCTGGTGGAGATGGTGGTCGTGTCCCGGCAGAGGATCCTCGGCGACCCCCTCCTCCGCGCGCTGACGCTCTCCGGCGAGGGCAATCCGATCCACCATCCCGGAGCCATCGACAGATCCCTCGGCTACACTGCTCAACTGTTGAGACCGGCGGTCGAGCGCTTCCCCGAGTACGCCGACCGCATCGACTTCCTCGCCGACGTCGGAGTCCACATCGGCTGGTCGGTGATCGTGCTCGACCCCCCCGACTCCCGCTCCGACGCCGAACTGCGGTCCTTCCTCACCGCCTGGCTGGCGCCGCTGTTCACATCGGCGTCGTGAGCACCCGGCTGGTCCTGTGGGATCTCGACCTCACGTTGCTCGACCCCGCCGGGTTCGGTTCCCGGATGATCGGGCCCGCTCTCGCAGAGATGGTGGGCGGGGAACCGATCATGGACACCTCCTTCGCCGGGCGGACGGACCGCGCGATCTGTACCGACCTGCTCGCGAGAAACGGGATCGAGCCGCACGAAGGACACGTCACCCGCCTCCTCCGCGCGGTCGCCGAGAGGTGCGAGACCCACGGTCATGATCTGCTCGACTCCGGCGGCGGGCCTCTGCCGGGCGCACACGAGGCGGCGGGGGCCCTCGCCTCCGTGGCCGGGGTGCACCAGGGGATCGTCACCGGCAACATGCGGCGGACGGCGCTGCTCAAGCTCCGGTTGTGCGGTTTCGACGGCCTGCCGGATCCTCGGCTGGGCGCGTTCGGTGATCACCACGCCGACCGCGCCGACCTCGTGCGCGGGGCGATCGCCACGGCCCGCACCCTCGGGCTCGAGGTCTCCCCCGGCACCACTGTGGTCATCGGGGACCACGTGCACGACGTGCGCGGGGCACTCGATGCGGGGGCACACTGCGTCGCGGTGGCCACCGGCCGGGT
>NZ_JAALDW010000393.1:0-1637 GCF_014145055.1 Dietzia sp. DQ11-38-2 | reverse complement strand
TCCCGCCGTACGGGTGCCACACGTGCTCGGCGTCCGCGGCCAGGAGCGTGGCGGGGTTCGGAGCGGAGGACGAGGTGAGGCGCAGCGGGGCGGACATGTCAGGCGTTCGCGGGCTCGCTGGTGCCGGCACCGCGCGTGCGGATGGCCACCTTCTTCTCCTGCGTGGCCGGCGCGGCGGGAGCCGTGACAGGGGCGGCGGCGTGGGTGACCTCGCCCGCCCCGGCGGCATCCTCCCTCTGCAGCACCTCGAGGCCGGCGTCGGCGATCATCTGCAGGTCCTCACCGCCGGGCTGGCCCTCGGAGGTGAGGTAGTCGCCGAGGAACAGCGAGTTGGCCACGTAGAGGCCCATGCCCTGGAGGTAGCCGAGGTGGCGCTCGCGGCCGGCGGCCATCCGGATCTCGGTGTCGGGGGCGACGAACCGCACCATCGCGAGGATGCGCAGGCAGTCGCGCGGGTTGAGCGTGTCCACGCCCTCGAGGGGGGTGCCGTCGAAGGGCAGCAGGAAGTTCACCGGGATTGAGTCGACGCCCTTGGCGCGCAGGTCGAAGGCCAGCTCGACCAGCTGCTCGCGGGTCTCGCCCATGCCGGCGATGAAGCCCGAGCACGCCGACAGGCCCGCGCCGTGCGCCTGGCTCACGGTGTGCTCGCGGTCGGCGTAGGTGTGGGTCGTGCAGATCTCCTCGTAGTGGCTCTCCGCCGTGTTGAGGTTGTGGTTGTAGGCGTCGGCGCCGCTCGCGCAGAGCTTCTCGGCCTGGCCGTCCTTGAGCGCGCCGAGGCAGGCGCACACCTCGACGCCCGGGGTGTCGGACTTGATGGCCTCGATGATGTCGGAGACCTTGCCGACCTCGCGGTTGCTCGGGCCTGTGCCGCTGGCGACCAGGCACACGCGCGAGGCCCCGGCGGCGATTCCCGCCTTGGCCGCGGTGACGGCCTCGTCCGTGTTCAACCAGGTGTACCGCAGGATGCCGGCGGTGGAGTTGAGGCGCTGCGAGCAGTAGAAGCAGTCCTCCGGGCACAGGCCGCTCTTGAGGTTGACCAGGTAGTTGACCTTGACCTTGTTGCCGAAGTGCTCGAACCGCAGCCGGGACGCGGCCGCGACCACCTCCATGAGCTCGGCGTCCGATGAGTCGAGCACGGCGAGCGCCTCGGTCGCGTCGATCGCCCCGCCGTCGAGAATGCGGTCCGCGAGCTCGTGCCAACGGGTGGTCGTGGTGGCCATGGTTCCTCCTGAACGCCGTTCATTGAACGCCGTTAAGGTAGCGGGAATTCGCCGACTTGTACAGCGTTCAGGTTGCAGGCGCGTCGGAGCGGCGGGCGGGGCGATAGGGTGACCTGTCGTGGCACTCACCAAGTCGGCCGTCGTCGACACCGCGCTCGGACTCCTGCACGAGGCGGGGTTGCCCGGCATGTCCATGCGCACCCTCGCGACCCGGCTGAACGTCCAGCCGAGCGCGCTGTACTGGCACTTCCCGTCCAAGCAGGCGCTGCTCACCGCTGTCGCCGAACGGGTCCTGGCGGAGGTGGCCCCGGTGGAGGCCGGCGAGTCGGCCGCCGACGAGTTGCGCGGCGTGACCCGCGCGCTGCGGAACGCCGTCGCGGGAGTGCCGGACGGGGCCGAGATCGTGGCGCTGGGGCT
>NZ_JAALDW010000040.1:0-7156 GCF_014145055.1 Dietzia sp. DQ11-38-2 | reverse complement strand
TGGGCGGGCCGTTGCCGTGCCATTCTTGCGAGACCTGCCGGCCCCGACCCGGGCGCAGCCGCGGCGGGGTCGGCTCGGAGCGCGGACAGAGGGACGCGGATGGAACGCACGGGGGCGGGAGGCCAGCCGGCTCTGCGCCGCGTGATGGGACCCGGCCTGCTTCTGGTGTTCATCGTGGGCGACATCTTGGGCACCGGGGTCTACGCGCTCACCGGCAAGGTCGCGGCGCAGGTCGGCGGAGTGGCGTGGTTGACCTTCCTCCTGGCCTTCGGCGTGGCGGTCCTCACCGCCGCGAGCTACCTCGAGCTGGTCACCAAGTACCCCACTGCCGGCGGGGCGGCGGCCTACGCGCACCGCGCGTTCCGGGTGCAGGCGCTCACGTACCTCGTGACCTTCGCCGTGATGGCCTCGGGCCTCACGTCCGCCGCCTCGGCCGCGCTCGCGTTCGCCGGGAATCTCACCCAGGTCATCCCCGCGGACGGGCTCCCCGACCACGTCCGCGTGGCCGAGCAGGCCCACGGCGTCGGAGGGGGCCAGCTCTCCTGGCTGGACTCGGTGACCGGGAACGGGCTGCTGGTGGGGATCGCGCTGGCGTTCATCCTCGCGGTGGCAGCGATCAACCTGCGCGGGATCTCGGAATCGGTCCGGCTCAACGTCGTGCTCACCGCGATCGAGGTCTCAGGGTTGCTGCTGGTGATCGGGATCGGGGTCTGGGCGCTCTCGCACGGCCACGGCGATCTGTCGCGGCTCACCCAGGTGGAGACCTCGCCGGGGGAGAGCCCGGTGCGCTCGATCACCGCCGCCACCGCCCTGGCCTTCTTCGCCTTCGTCGGATTCGAGGACTCGGTGAACATGGCGGAGGAGACCTGGGATCCCGCGCGCGTCTTCCCCCGGATCATGTTCGCCGGGTTGGCGATCACCGGGGTGATCTACCTGCTGGTGGTGGCGGTGTCGGTGTCCGTGGTGCCGCCGGAGGTCCTGGGTTCGGGCGAGACGCCGCTGCTCACGGTGGTGGCGGTGGGGGCGCCGGCGTTCCCCCTGTGGATCTTCGCGCTCATCACCATGGCCGCCGTGGCCAACTCGGCCCTGATCAACATGCTCATGGCCTCTCGGTTGCTCTACGGCATGGCGGGGGAGAAGGTCTTGCCCTCCCTGCTCGGCAGGGTGCTGCCCGGCCGTCGCACTCCCTGGGTGGCGATCTGCGTGACCACGCTGCTCGCCGTGCTCCTCATCGCGGGGGTCGACCTGGCCTCGCTCGGTGGCACCACCTCCCTGCTGCTCCTGGCGGTGTTCGCGGTGACCAACTGCGCCGTCCTCGTGCTGCGCCGCAGTCCCGTGGAGCATCGGCATTTCCGGGCGCCGACGGTGATCCCCGTAGCGGGCCTGCTCAGCTGCGTGTTCCTGGCATCGCCGTGGTCGGGTCGGCCGGCGGAGGACTACCGGGTCGCGGCGCTGCTCCTACTCGCCGGGGTCGGGCTATGGTTGCTCCGGGTGGTCATGTCGTCACGCTCCCGGCGGCGGCGCGACGAGCACGCCAGGCGCCCCACGCCGGACGGATGACGTGTTGTCCGCAGGGCCCCGGTCTCGACACGTTCCCGTCGACACACATTTCGTCGACCAGGCCGGCGGCGTGGAGCACAATGAACCCAGCGGGATGCTCCCCGTGACCGCGGGGGGCCGAGGCGCGGGAATCGGGACCGGGAACTCGAGCGGAGGTCGACGGGCACCGCGCGCCACCTCGGGAAAGGAGCACCGTGATGAAGGTCGGACGCCCATGGGCCGCGTACTCGCTGACCGCCGGGATCGCGATCTGGACGCTGTCGGCACTCGGGGGCGGGCCCGGGCTGTTCCTCGCGCCGGACGGGTCGGGCCTCGGATTCGATCCGGCGATCCTGCGGAACACGCCGTTCGCCGACTTCCTCCTGCCGGGAATCATCCTCGCACTTCTCGGCGTCGCCGGGGCGGCGGTCACGGCGCTGCTGGTCCGCGGGGTGCGCGCACGCGGTCGCCGCGAGTCCCCCTCTCCGTGGCAGTGGTACTTCGCGCTGATCGTGACGCTGGGCCACCTCGTCTGGATGGCGGGGGAGATCGCGTTCCTGTGGACTCCCGTCGCGGGACTCCCCGGCGACCAGCGGGCGATGTTCTACGGGTTCTGGTGGGGGTTCGGGCTCCTGAGTGTGGCGAACCTGCTCCTGGTGTTCGCGCCGTCGACCCGACGCATCCTGGGAGGCCCGGCACGGCGGCGGTGAGGGTTCCGGCTCGGATTACGCGGGGGAGGGGTTTGCGCCCTCGGATCGCTCCAGCAGCCGTCGCATTGCGCCGCGCGCGAGCATCAGCACCACGATAAGCGTGGTCACCGCGAGGAAGCCGCCCAGCTGGACGGCATCGCCGAACGCGAGCGCTACCAGCTCGAGGACCAGCAGCTTGCTGCCCGGCAACACCAGCACCAGTGCGGCCACGTTCACCGCGCGGACTGTGCGCGTCGTGCCCGAGCGGATGCGGCCCACGATCCGCTTCTTGACCCACAGCACGAGCTCCAGGACCACCTTGAGCAGGACGGCCGTGAGAAGCGAGAGAAGGAACGTCTCCGAGAGGACCGCGGGGAGGAGCTGGACAAACACGCCCAGCACGACGAGATACACGAGCACATCAACGAGATCGATCGGACGGATCCTCACCCGCCGAGTCTATCGACCGCGGCATCGGGTGGTCCCCGGTCTCGGGGCGGTGGGCACCGGTCTCAGTCAGCCGAGTTCGTCCGCCAGCCGGACGGTGGGGATCCAGTCGATCCCGAACACCCGGGCCACCTCGGAGAAGGTGGAGGCGTCCGCATCGGTGCTGGTCGCCGAGGCGATCAGGCGGGACAGCATCACCGTCCCCGCCCGCTCCTCGATCGTGCCCGCCGCAGCGAGGAGCGACCAGGCGCACACCTGGTAATTCCGGTGCGCGCGGCCCATCGTCTGTTCGGCCAGGAGCCCCGAGTAGCGGGCCTGGTGGAAGAAGCCTCTGCGCGGGGTGTCGGTGGCGTAGGAACCGTCGGCGAACTGCTCGCGCGCCTGCAGGTTGATCGCGGTGGGCGTGTTGAACACCACCACCGGCGCCTCGCCGCGCTGGAACCGCATCCGCTCGGCCTCGGCCTGCGGGTTCGAGCCGTAGATCCGTGCGACCGGGATCCGGTCGGCCTCGAGCAGCTCGGCCACCGGGTGCGCGGCCGTGGACACCATCTCGGTGGCGATCAGCACCTGGTAGCCGCGCTCGAGTTCGGCCTTGGCCGCCGCGACGGTGTGCTCGACCCGGATCATCGACGCCTTCTGGCGCAGCCGCACCAGCGCGGCCAGCCCGCGGGCGACATTGTTGCCCGTCCGGGCCAGCTGCATCTCCCGCTGGAAGTCGCCCCATTCCAGCTCGTAGGCCCGCCACTGGTCCGGGGTCAGTTCCACCAGGTCCACGTCGAACGGAGGCGGCCCCCACGGCGCCGACCGGGTGAGCATCAGCGGCGGATCGTGCCGCAGCAGCATGTCGCGTGCGTCGCTGATGGCGGCCTGCTGCGTCGGCAACGACTCCTTGGCCTCGGCGCTCCACGTCCACTTTCCATAGGAGGTCTCCAAGGGCGCACCTCGCTCGGCCAGGGCCCGCCCGAAGTCCGACCACGCGGTCGGGGGATCGCCGTGGACCTGCGCGAACAGCGACGACAGGTAACCCCATTCGCCCGGGTGATGGCCAGGGGTGGCGGTGATCGACAGCACGAACGGCGCCTTCTCGTGAGGGCCGTCCATGCGGGTCAGACGACGCATGTAGCTCGTGCGCTTACTGGCGTGACGGAACTGGTGAGCCTCGTCGATCACCGCCACATCGACCTTGAGACGCG
The DNA here is from genome assembly GCF_014145055.1 of Dietzia sp. DQ11-38-2. Classification (NCBI taxonomy): domain Bacteria; kingdom Bacillati; phylum Actinomycetota; class Actinomycetes; order Mycobacteriales; family Dietziaceae; genus Dietzia; species Dietzia sp. DQ11-38-2. Next base: position 3,288 of record NZ_JAALDW010000040.1, on the reverse strand, counting down.
GCCGACCGTTGCGGGCCATGAGCTTGCCCAAGCTGTCGGAGGACATGATGATCCAGCGCAGGTCGTCGTCGCCCCGGTCGTCTTGTGTGAGCGCGGCGATGGTCCGCCGCCACGACGGGATGGTGATGCGGGCCGGCCGGTCCACCGTCACCAGAATGGTGCGTCCGCCGCGCTCCGTCGCGATGGCCTTGGCCGCCGCCACCGCCACCAGGGTCTTGCCGGTGCCCACATCGTTCGCCAGGTGGACCTGCCGGAACCCGCGCCGGGCGGCCGCGACGATCGCGTCCACGTCCGCACTCTGCTCCGGACGCAGCGTCATCGGTGCGGCGGTCGCCCCCGGGCCCTCGCTGCCGTTGAGCTCGTCCTCCAGCCACCGCAGGTACGAGTACGGCTTGCTGGCGTAGGGCTTCAGCGGGTCCGGCAGGGTGGTACCGACGTAGGCGTGGGCGGTGAGCGACTTGTAGTAGGTCACCCCGGCCGGCGTCCCGCCGCCCAGACCACCCCAAGGGAGCTCGAGCAGCCACACCCGCTGGCCGGGAGGAATAGTCGGAACCGTCTGTGCCGCGCTGGGCTTGGTGGCCGACGTCGCCCGCGTCGATCTGCGCTTGCGCCTGGTGGGGGACTTGCGTGAGGGCCGGGTCGCCATCAGACGTCCCCGCGCGCGCGGGCGGTGACGAGGGCGAGTGAGTCCACAGCGTTCTCCTGGATGGTCCTGGCGGGTCGGGCTCACTGTAGGGGGCGGGTACGTCACCGCCGGGGTTGGCCGCTGTCGGACGCCGAAGGGGCGGGTAGGTGGCCGGGGTGGCGTGAGGTCGCGTGTCGCGGACGGGGTTCGGGCTGGAAGGAGACGATGACAACGGCCCGCCACGGCCAGGAATTTGAACGAAGGCCTCATGGCACACGAGCGCGACCAGAACGTTAGGAGCTAGTCGATCAAGTCGAGATAGGTTCGGCGCGCTTTCGTTGCATGAATGACCTCACGGCTCCCGTCGTCGTAGCGCAATACGACCAGTTCCAGGACGCGGGCCTGAGAGTCGAACCCCAGCACGAGAACTCGCTGGGGGTGATCATCGTCTAGCGGCGCGGCGAATAGGGCTGACTCCGCGGCGGTCACAATGTCGTCATCAGCGATTCCGTGCTTTCGCGCGGATCGACGAATGATCACGAGGCGGCGGCCCACTCTGCGAGGGCCCGTCGGATCGCCTCTGATCGATTGAGGTGCTCCCGATCCGCCCGTTGCATCACCGCCTTGAGCTCGGCTTCCGTCAATCGGACCGGTACCACTTGCGCAGCGTGTTCTGCCCGGGCCGGGCGCCCCTTCCGCTTCTTCAACCAGGCGGGGTCGTACCCCTCCTCAGCCTCGGCGACCCACTTGTCGAGCTGTTCCTCCGAGACTGGTTCCCCCTGAATTCTCCGCTCCATGAGCACTATCGTAATACGAATCAACCGGTGCTGGAAGGCGACAGTTCGCGGTTCGACCGCGGGCCGGGTGGGCGCTGCTGCGATCTGCGCACAGGTGCGCGCCCGGAATGGACCAAGCAGGACGCACGGCCCGGCCTACGGCGGGCATCGAGAGCGCATAAGACGAAGGGGGCGCGTAAGTCGGCGGGCGGGGCCGCGACACGCTCGACGGTGAGGTGCGGGAAGTGAGGTGGGGAGAGGCGCAGGCAAACCCGCGCCACCCACCCCCAGCCCAGCCTCGACCCACCCTGCGGGGCGACGTGGAACAATGGCCCCCGGTACTGCAGCCACCCATCGCGGTGCCGGCCCAGAGACGATCCACGAACTTCCCCAAGGAGCACAGATGGCGCTTATCGAGCAGGTCGGAGCCCGGGAGATCCTCGATTCGCGAGGCAACCCCACCGTCGAGGTGGAGGTGCTGCTGGACGACGGCTCGTTCGCACGGGCGGCCGTTCCCTCGGGCGCGTCGACCGGCGCCCACGAGGCCGTGGAGCTGCGCGACTCCGACGAGCGCTACATGGGCAAGGGCGTGACCAAGGCCGTCGACGCCGTCCTGGACGTGCTCGCGCCCGCCGTGATCGGCATCCCCGCCGAGGAGCAGCGTCAGGTCGACGAGGCCCTCCTCGACGCCGACGGCACCCCCAACAAGTCCACGGTCGGCGCCAATGCCATCCTCGGCGTCTCGCTCGCCGTGGCCCGCGCCGCGGCGGATTCGGCGAACCTCGAGCTCTACCGCTTCGTCGGCGGCGCCAATGCGCACGTCCTGCCGGTGCCCATGATGAACATCCTCAACGGCGGCGCCCACGCCGACTCGGGCGTCGACGTCCAGGAGTTCATGATCGCGCCGATCGGTGCGCCCACCTTCCGCGAGGCCCTGCGCATGGGCGCCGAGGTGTACCACAACCTCAAGTCCGTGCTCAAGGACAAGGGCCTGTCGACGGGCCTGGGCGACGAGGGCGGTTTCGCCCCGTCGGTCGACTCCACCAAGGCGGCCCTCGACCTCATCGTCGAGGCCATCGAGAAGGCCGGGTACACCCTGGGCACCGACGTCGCGCTCGCACTCGATGTGGCCGCGACCGAGTTCTTCAAGGACGGCAAGTACCACTTCGAGGGCAAGCAGCTCTCCGCCGCAGAGATGGCCGACGTCTACGCCGACCTGGTGGCCAACTACTCCCTGGTCTCCATCGAGGACCCGCTCGACGAGGACGACTGGGAGGGCTGGAAGACCCTCACCGAGATGATCGGCAACAAGGTCCAGATCGTCGGCGACGACCTCTTCGTCACCAACCCCGAGCGCCTGCGCGACGGCATCGAGCGGGGCGCGGCCAACGCGCTGCTGGTCAAGGTCAACCAGATCGGCACGCTCACGGAGACGCTGGACGCCGTGGAGCTGGCGCACCGCAACCGCTACGCCACCATGATGTCGCACCGCTCGGGCGAGACCGAGGACACGACCATCGCCGACCTCGCGGTGGCCTGCAACTGCGGCCAGATCAAGACCGGCGCCCCGGCCCGCTCGGAGCGCGTGGCCAAGTACAACCAGCTGCTGCGCATCGAGGAGATGCTCGGGGACGCCGCCCGGTACGCCGGGGCCGGCGCCTTCCCGCGCTTCTCCGCCTGATCCGGGCAGCGACGCCACTCGGGCACAGCACGCACAGTCCCACGAGGCCAATCCGGTCAGCTAGGTAGTCGAGAGGAGGGCTCATGGCTCGCCCACCACGCCCTTCTGATCGACGGGGCTCGCCGGATCGCCGGGGCGACGGCCGCGATCGCGCGTCGTCCCGGCGTCCGGGGGAGGCGTCGGGGCCCATCCGCCGGGCCCCGCAG
>NZ_JAALDW010000392.1:0-2963 GCF_014145055.1 Dietzia sp. DQ11-38-2 | reverse complement strand
GTCCGGGGTGGCCGCGGACCTCGTCGTCGGGGCGCTGCCCGTCGATCCCCGGCTGGGCGAGGCCGCTGCGGCACTGGGGCTCGGCGACCCCGACGCGCAGATCGTGGACTGGATCCTCGACGGCGGGGAGGATCACGGGCTGCTCGGAACCTTCCCTCCCGGGACGACCGTGCCCCCGGGCTTCACCGTCATCGGGACGATCCGCGAGGGGGACCCCGGGGCCGTCTATCTGGACGGCCGCCCGCGCACCCCGGGGGGCTGGGACTCCGCACGGGGCGCGAACTAGGCTGAGCGCATGGCCGTCTACGCACTCGGAGACCTCGAACCCGACATCGCCCCCGACGCCTGGGTGCACCCCGACGCCGTGGTGATCGGCCGCGTCCGGCTGGGGCCGGGCGTGTCGGTGTGGCCGACCGCCGTCCTCCGCGGAGACTACGGGCGCATCGAGGTCGGTGCGATGACCAACATCCAGGACGGCACGATCGTCCACTGCACCGAGACCGAACCGACGGTGTTCGGAGAGCATTGCATCGTGGGCCACAACGCGCACATCGAGGGGGCGACGATCGGGGACGGTGCTCTCGTCTCCTCCGGTTCGATCGTGCTCAACGGCGCCGCGATCGGTGCCGGGGCGGTCGTCGCCGCCGGGTGCCTGATCCCGCCCCGGTTCGAGCTCCCCCCCGCGCGCATGGCGATGGGGGCGCCCGCGAGGATTCGCGAGGGGTACGAGGTGGACCCGGCGATGCTCGAGGGGAACACGCAGAAATACCACGAGAACGCGATGCGGTACCGCTCCGAGCTGCGACGGATCGACTGACCGGGTGGTCGGGGGCGACGCGGGCCGACGCCCGCTGGACGAGCTCGTCGAACCGGGGTGGGCGCGCGCGTTGGCGCCGGTCGAGGACCGCATCCGGCGAATGGGCGACTTCCTGCGCGAGGAGAATTCGGCGGGGCGCGGCCACCTCCCCACCGGTGACCGGATCCTGCGCGCGTTCACCCAGCCGTTCGACGACGTCCGCGTGCTGATCGTGGGTCAGGACCCCTATCCGACCCCGGGCCACGCCGTCGGTCTGAGCTTCGCCGTGGACGGACACGTCCGCCCCCTGCCGCGGAGTCTGGTCAACATCTACCGCGAGTACACCGACGACCTCGGGCTGCCGGCCCCCGCACACGGTGACCTGAGTGCCTGGACCCGCAGCGGCGTGCTCCTCCTCAACCGGGTGCTCACCGTGGCTCCGGGGCAGCCCGCCTCCCACCAGCGCAAAGGGTGGGAGGAGGTCACCGGGCGGGCGATCGAGGCGCTGATCGAGCGCAACCGACCGATGGTCGCGATCCTCTGGGGGCGCCAGGCACAGTCCCTCGGGCCGATGCTCGGGGGCACACCGGTCATCGCCTCCGCGCATCCCTCGCCGCTGTCGGCCTCGCGTGGGTTCTTCGGGTCCCGCCCGTTCAGCCGCGCGAACGACGAGCTGTGCCGGCTCGGCGTGGACCCCGTCGACTGGCGGCTGCCCGAGCTGCCGGATCAGACGTAGGGGTGCGCTCGGACCCCGCCGGAACGCGGGGTGCGCTCAGACCCCGCCGAAGCGCGGGGTGCGCTTGGCGACGAACGCGTCCACGCCCTCGATCCCGTCAGGAGACACCGCCAGCGCCGCGATGGAGTCCCGTTCCGCGTCGAGCTGCTCCGCGAGTGTTCTCTCGCCGGACCGACGCAACAGTTCCTTGGTGGCGGCGTACGAGGCCCGCGGGCCGTTCGCGAGGCGGACGGCCAGGTCGCGAGCAGTGGTCGAGACGTCCTCCTCCGTGAAGGTGGTGAGCAGTCCGATGGCGTGGGCCCGCGCCCCGTCGACGGGCTCGTTGCCGAGGATGAACGCCCGGGCCGCCGCCGCCCCGATCGCCCGGGGCAGACGCCACGACATGCCACCGTCCGGGGACAGGCCGATGCCCGGGTAGGCCGCGAGCAGGCGGGTGTCCGGGCCCCCGACGGAGAAGTCGGCGGCCAGGGCGAGAGACAGTCCCGCGCCCGCCGCCCACCCGGCCACCGCGGCCACCACCGGCACGGGCGCCTCCTCGAGTTGTCGGACCACCCCGTGCAACCGGTCGGCCAGCTCCCGGACGTGCTCCGAACGGTTCTCGGCCGCGGCGAATCCGGGCACGTTGCCGCCCGCACAGAAGTTCTTGCCCAACCCCACCAGGAGGATGGCGCCGGCGTCGATCTCGCCCGACAGGAGGGCGGTCAGCGCGGTGCCCGCCTGGGTGACGGCGTCGGAGTCCAGCGAGTTCCCCTTGCCCTCGAGGGAGACGGGGATGGTGAGGACGCCGTCAGCGAGTGTGACGAGGGGAGCGGCGGTCAGGTCAGGGGTCATCTGGTCTCCAGGGAGTGGTACGGGCCGTCTCGGCCTGTTCGACAGGGTGTCGCACGGTGAGGGTACTAGGCTTGGCCGGGCCGACCGACGGAGTCGGACAGCTGGGGTCAGCGGCGCCGAGGAGGGGTGATGGCACACGAGTCGACGAGTGTCGAGGAACGCCCGTCATCGCTGGACGCCCACGGGCTCCTGGACTGGGCCCGCCGGTGCGTGGAGCACCTCGCGACCCATCGCGAGGAGATCAACGCCCTCAACGTCTTCCCGGTCCCGGACTCGGACACGGGGACCAATCTGCTCTACACGATGAGAGCCGCCGTCGACCGCGCCGAGGGTGAGGAGGCATGGATCTCCGAGGGCGGGGGGAGCGCCGGTGCCCGTGAGATCGCCGTGGCGCTCGGGCACGGCGCCGTCCACGGCGCGCGGGGCAACTCCGGCGTCATCCTGTCGCAGGTCCTCCGGGCGGTCGGCGAGGCGGCGACGTTCACGGTCGTCGACGCCTCCACCTACCGCCGAGCTCTCCGCACGGCGGTCACCCTCGTCGACCACGCGCTCAGCGATCCGGTCGAGGGCACCATCGTGACCGTGCTCCGCGAGGCGGCC
>NZ_JAALDW010000391.1:0-1277 GCF_014145055.1 Dietzia sp. DQ11-38-2 | reverse complement strand
GAGCCCCAGGCGCTCGCGGCGGCCGGTGGCCCGGTCGGGGAGCTGCTCGAGGCCACGGTGCTCGACGGTTCGCTCGAGCCCGAGGCCGACTCGCTCGTGGTCTCCCGGGAGGTCTCGCGGGACAACGGGTGGACGATGGGCGCCCGGGTGCCGCTGGTCGGCCCGGACGGAACCGAGTCCACCCTCCGGGTGACCGGGGTCTACGACGACGCCCAGATCCTCGGCCCCTTCTACACCGGTATGGACGTGTACGAACGGTTGGTACCGGAGAACCTCCGCTCGACGGCCATCGTGTTGGCCAAGGCGGCCCCGGGGACGCCGCCGGACGAGGTCCTGGCCGCCGTCACCGAGGAGCTCGCCGACATCCCGATCGCCACCGTGCAGAGCAAACAGCAGTACATCGACGTCCAGTCGGGCGGGATCGACCAGCTGCTCACGATCATCTACGCCCTGCTGGGCCTGGCCCTGGTGATCGCGGTGCTGGGGATCGTCAACACCCTCGCGCTGTCCGTGATCGAGCGGCGCACGGAGATCGGCATGCTGCGCGCCGTGGGCATGCAGCGGTCCCAGATCCGGCGGACGATCAACCTCGAATCCACGCAGATCGCGGTGTTCGGTGCCCTGATCGGCGCCGCCGTCGGTGTCTATCTGGGGTGGGCGTTCGTCTCCGTGCTCGCGGACAGCGGGCTCAGCGAGACCACCATCCCCTGGGGGAACATCGGACTCGTTCTGGTGGCCTCCGCGGTCGTGGGTGTGCTGGCCTCGCTGTGGCCCGCGCATCGCGCTGCCAAGACCGATCCGTTGGAGGCGATCTCGGACTAGCCCGCCACCGAGAGCCAGGCCGCCACCGCCGCACCGGCGATCATCGCGGGACCGAACGCGATGCCGGTGTGGCGGTTCGCTCTACGGATGGCGAGCAACACCACTGCCACCACTGCGTTGAGCGCGAACGCCGCCAGCGTCCCGACCAGGACGTAGTACCAGCCCAGCCATCCGAGAAACAGGCCGAGGACGCCGGCGAGCTTGACGTCGCCCAGCCCGAGTCCCGAGGGGTTGATGAACGCCAGGGTGAAGTAGAGGGCGAGCAGTGCGAGCGCCGCGGCCCCGGCGCGCCCCAGCGCGCCCCAGTCCCCGCTCACCATCGCCGCCACGCCCAACGTCGCCAGGAGGGCCGGGTACAGGGGGACGACGACGACGTCGGGCAGCCGGTGCACGGCCAGGTCGATCGGCACGAGGATCCCGCAGGCCACGGCGAGGGCGGCGAACGCGAGCAGTTC
>NZ_JAALDW010000390.1:7391-16019 GCF_014145055.1 Dietzia sp. DQ11-38-2 | reverse complement strand
GGCGGGCGGGCCCGCGACCGGAGTCACGGGAGCGACGGGGGACACCACGGTGACGGCGGCGTCGGGGGACTTGGCGGCCCGGAGCCGTTCGGACAGACTCATCGCTTCTCTCCCCTGACTTCTCCCTTGTGCAGACGGTGTCGGCCCTCGGATCGGGTGGGCTGCGACACCTGCTGCCCTGGTGCTTCCGGCGACGCTGGAGTACCCGCAGTCGCGGTGGTGGGCGTGGGCTTGAGGCGGCCCAGGAACTTCCCGACCGCTGACGCCGACCTGGGCGCGCGCGCGGGGGAGGAGGTGAACCGACCCACCAGCTTCCTCAGGTGGGTGGTCACGGGGTCGCGCTTGTCGCTCTGCAACAGCGGGATGCCCTGGTTGACCGATGCGACGGCACCTTTGGACCGGGGGATCATCATGTCCACGGAAGCGCCGATGGTCGCCTCGACATCTGTCTTGGTCAGGCCGTTCTGGGTGTCGGCGAAGTTGAGGACCACGTGGCGGCCGGAGAAGACCATCCCGAGTTCACGCAGGATGTCGATCTCTTTCCGGAGCCCGCGTACCCCCGGCACGTCCATGCTCGTCACCAGGACCAGGTCGTGGGTGTTGTCGAGGACCGTGAGGGTGGGTTCGGTGAGTCCCGGTGCGGTGTCGACCACCACGTAGCGGAACTCCGAGGCCAGGGTCTGCAGGAGCCGGCTGATGTCCTCCATCCCCACCGAGTCCGCCTCGGCGGGAGAACCCGGCCCGCACACCACGTACAGGCCGGTCTCGTGCTGTGTGAGGAAGGTCTTGAGGACCATCGTGTCCTGCGCGGCCGGCCCGTGCACCACGTCCACCAGGGTGTATTCCGGCGCGAGGTTGAGGGCACTGCCCACGTCGCCGAACTGGACGTCGAGGTCGACCAGGACGGTGGAGTGCGGGTCGGAGCGCGCCAGCCCGACGGCCAGGTTGGTGGCGACGGTGGTCTTGCCGACGCCGCCCTTCGGCGAGGCCACACTGATGACCCGACCGGGCTGGGTCTCCGATCCGTTGACCCCGCCTCCGGGGCCGACACCGGTCCCGGCTTGGCGGGTTACGGCGGTGCGGCGGGCGCGTTCGAGGACCCATCCGAGCTCGCCCGGATCGGCATCGGGGTGCACGATGTCGCACACACCGGCCCGCATGGCCGCGAAACCGATCTCCTCGGGCCGGTCGCTGACCAGCACCACCGAGATCCCAGTGTCGTCGGCGCGGAGTCCGGCGGCCACCTCGAGTGCGGTCGTCTGGTCGCGGGGGCCCGCGTCGAGGACGATCACCGACAACGGCTGCGCGCCTTGCGTCATGGCGAGCATCCGCGCGGGGTCGGACGGGAGCGGACCGAGGGGGAGGTCCACGAGATGATCTCCCACCACGGACCGGACACGGTCGCGGAGATCGGCGGACTCGGTCAGTACTGCGAGGCGGCTCATTGGTACACGTTCCCTGGGGTCACGATGCGGGTCCCTTCCTGGGGCACCTCGGGTCCTTCGACGGACAGCCAGATCGTTCCGTGTTCGGCACCGAACACGATGGTCTCCGCGTCGCGGGCGTTGACCGCAAGGGTGACGATCATCCCGCCGTCGGGCATCGCCGCGGCGGCGGGGTCCGCGTCCGACTCGGCGTCGGAAGGTGGGGTGATCCCGCCCTGCACCCGCAGGACGAGGATCTTGTGCAGGACGAGGTGGGTCTCGTTCTGGGGATTCCCCTTGGAGATGAACACCCCGACGGTGGCTCCCGGGGTCAGCGTTCCGCCCAGGACCCGCGGCGCGGCGAGGGGGATCGAGACCTGGTGGAGGCCCGGTGGGGCCGGGATCTCGCCGGGTCTCAGGATCGAGGCCGGGTCGGCGAAGCGGCCGGCGAGGATCTGCTCGCCCGGCTGCAGAGTGGTCACGGCCACCAGACCGTCGAGCTCCGCGAGGTCGGTCACGGCTCCGGGACCCACCGCCGCCGCGGGGATGTTCTCGGCGGCGACGAGCTCGCCAAGGGCCTCGGTCGGGGTGCCCTCGGCGATCGGGCCGGTGGCCACCAGCACGGTGACCGGTTCCATGTCGGCCATCGCGCGTTGATCGGCGTTGTTGACGTAGCTGATCAACACCACGGCGCCGAGCACCGCGAGGAGGACGGCGGCGACGATGGCCACGACACGACGGTTCACTGAGGACTCACTTACCTATCGGGGGAGCAGGGCCACCACGGAGGCGCCCATGTCGGGGGCGGTCGGCCCGTAGTCGAAGTCGTCGGACAGATCCACGAAGCGGGTGAAGTACCCCTCGATGCAGCGTTCGTTGCCGCGGCAGCTGGAGTTCCATTCGCGACCGGAGAAGCGGTAGCCGGTAATCCGGAAGGCGGCATAGCCGTACACGCGGTACCAGGCGTTGCTGCCGGAATCCCCGGACTCATCGAAGACCGGGATGAGCACGGTCGCGTTGCGCAGCGCGATGAGGTCGGCGTCGGTACAGGCGTTGGGGACCGAGTTGCCGGGGTCGCTCCAGAGGACCTCGTTGATCCGGTTGGCCACACTGCACCTTCCGGAGTTCGCCGCCAGCCACCCGAATCCGCCCGGCACGTGATTGCCGGAGGGGCCCGTGCACCCGTTCGCACCGGCGGTCTTGGAGGCGTAGATGGTGCGTCTGACGGTTCCGGACGGCATCCCGCCGCCGGTCTGCGCCCGGAAGTCACAGAGCGAGAAGGTCAGGGGGAGTACAGCCCTGCCGCCGGTGGGGGCGCCCCACCCCGTCGTGGCCGTCGCCGCGATCGCCGTCTCGTTGATGCCGAGGACGGGGGCGAACCAGTGCTCGCGGATCCCCGAGCCCGTCACGGACACCCGCCCCGAGGACGGTGTGGGGACCGGTACCACGCCGGCGGTCGCCTCCGCGTCGATGGTGTTGGCGGTGAGGAACTGCTGCGCAGTGTCGCGCGGGGTGCGGCAGTTGCCACGCGCACAGTCCTGGGCGATCGCCAGGGCTGCCGCGTCGGCGCCCGTCTGGAGCTGCTGCCGCTCGGAGTGGACGGAGGCGATGTCGATGGAGATGGCGGCGAAGCCGATCAGGGGGATCATCAGGAGCGCGACCATCACGCTGACGGCCCCGCGGTCGTCGTTCAGCCGTTGCATCGCATGGTCCCCCTGCCGGTCAGGGTGAAGTCGTCGATCGGGAGGAACCCGGAGAGCAGTTCGAGCGGGTAGGTGATGGTGACCGTGGCCGTGCCGGGTGGCGTGGTCGCGGTGGCCGCGCAGCTGGTGGGGGTGACGCTGATCGTCGCCCGGGTGAGGTCCAGCGTGTTGGCGGAGTTCCGAGTGGCGGTCCGCGCCGCGGTGACGCTGTTCTCCAGGGCCATCACCCGCACGCCGTCACGAGCAGCGTTGGAGAGCGTGGTCTGGATGTTGTAGGCGCGGCCGAACTCGATGATTCCCAGGACGAGAGCGAGGAGGACCGGCACGACCAGAGCGAACTCCAGGGCCGCGGCACCGCGGTCGGAGGAAGTTCTGGTCATGACGGTCCTCGAGAGGGTGAGGGGCGAGGGGCGAGGGGTGACTTGAGACGGCTCCGGCGCAGCGCCCGAAGGTTGGGCGCCGCGCCGGAGGTCGAGACGGTTCTTAGGTGGCGGCCGGGGCGTTGGCGGCACCGCTGGGAAGACGGCCAGCGATGTTCTCGAACAGTGTGTTCAGGTTTCCGCCGAGGAGGATGACTGCCGCAATGATCGCCACCGCGATGAGCCCAACCATCAGGCCGTACTCGACGGCCGTAGCGCCACGGTCCTTGCGGTCCTCGAAGCGATCGCTCACGAGGGCGTAGAGCGTGAAGTAGTAAGCAGCAACCTGGCTCATGATGAACCGTCCTTTGGTGCGGGGGTCGGTTGACCCGAGGGGAAGGGGGGCGTCCGATCCGGTGCGAATCAGTGACGAGAATCACTATGGCACACGAGTCAGGTTTGTCAAAACAAACTGATTAATCCGTTGCCTCAGTTCACCCCGCCGCTTCGCCCAGGCGCGGTTTGCGACGGTCCCGGGACTGGTCCTCGGATGCACTCGATTCAGGGTGAATAGCAGACCTATGCAACTGAACAGCGCAAACATCTACCAGCACAGCGATTCTCATCGCTGGTGCACAGAGTCGGGCGGAGGGGTGGCGGAGGCACGAATCCCGCAGTCTCGACAGTTGACTGACATGTCATGGTGCTTCTGGGCGGAAACTCTAGACTGTGAGAACCTTAAGTCGCAACCTAGGTAAGCCTAAGTCGCGTCCCGTCGAGGCTCGGGCTGGCCTCAGGGGGCGCGAGGCAACCGGGCGTGTGAGAAGTGCGAATCGTTGCCCAGAGGGGCGAGAAATCAGCGCAGCAGGCCGAAGAGGCGTCCGCCCCGGTGCTCGTGGCGCGAGAGCGCGGACCCGAGGAGGTCGGCGTCATGCTCGTGGTCGATCTCTGCGCCGGCGAGGCGCCCCACCGTGCGTTCCCAGAGCAAGCCCTCGTACACCGCGAGCAGATCGAGGGACGCGGCGGCGGGGTCGCGCAGTCCGGCCGCGTCGAGGGCGCCGGTGAGGTCGCTCGGGTCGAGAAGGGCGGCCACGAGATCGGTGGTGTCGTCCTTGCCGGTGAGTTCCATGATGAGTGCGGAGCGGGCTGCCAGTTCTCCGCGGTAGTCGGCGAGGAGGCCCTCGATCATCCGCGTGAGCGTCGACAGAACGTCGTCGGCGTCGGAGGAGGCGAGTTCCTGGATACCGGAGACCTCGACGAAGCCACGCAGGAGCGAGGTGAGTCGGTCGACGGTAAGGGAGAGGAGCTGCGCACGGGTTCGGCAGTAGTAGGAGGTGGAGCCCGAGGGCAGTCCGGCCTCGGAGTCGACGGCGCGGTGGGTCAGCGCCCGGACGCCGTCCCTGGCCACCACCTCGATCGCCGAATCGGCGATCAGCATGCGCCGGTCCTCCATGGTGGCTCCCGTCGTCGTGGTACTCGGTCGCTCGGCTCGACCGCTGTAGCGCGGGCTGGCCGACTAGAGGGTCAGCCTATCGCCGGGATCCCGATCCTGGATCGAAATAACTGCACGCCCCGCCACCGGTTTCGGTGACGGGGCGTCTGAGGAACGGTCGGGCAGGTCAGGCCGCGGAGGCGAGCTTCCGGGCGCGACGCCTGGACGCGTACCTGAGCGCCGTCTGCAGGCCGGCCCGCTGGCCCTCCTCCTGTGCGGGAAGGGGTTTGGGTAGGTCGGCGAACATGCGCTCGGAGTGGGTCTCCGGGGCGTCGTCGGACGTGCGCTGCAACATGTGATCGGGCAGCGACATCTTGGCGATGGTCCGCCACGCCTTGAAGTACTGCACCGGCAGCGGGCCCGCCACGTACGGCAGGTCGTACTTGCGGCACACCTCGCGGACGCGGACCGACGCCTCGGCCAGTCGGTTGGAGGACATGTCGGGGTAGATGTGGTGCTCGATCTGGTACGACAGGTTGCCCGAGAGGAAGTCGATCACCGGTCCGCCGGTGAGGTTGGCGGAACCGAGCATCTGCCGCAGGTACCACTCGGCGCGCGTCTCGTTCTCCACGTCCTTCTTGGTGAACTTCTCGGCGCCGTCGGGGAAGTGCCCGCAGAAGATCACCGCATTGGTCCAGACGTTGCGGATGCCGTTGGCGACGAGGTTGGCGGTCAGCGTGGACTTCCACCCCCTGCGCGAGAGCGCCGGGTAGAACACGTAGTCCTTCGCGAGCTGGCGTCCCGCCTTCCGCGCGAACAGCCGGAGCTTGTTCATCGTCTCGGGGCGGTCGTCACGCCCCTTGGCGACCCTGCCCAGCTCGAGGTGCTGGATCCCGACACCCCACTGGAACAGCAGTGCCAGGGCCGCGTTGTAGACGAGGTTGCCGTAGAAGTACGGGTGCCAGCGCTGGTCACGCGTCACGCGGAGCACGCCGTACCCGACGTCGTCGTCCAGGCCGACGATGTTGGTGTACTTGTGATGGATGTAGTTGTGGGTCTGCTTCCAGTGCTCGGACGTGCCCACGATGTCCCACTCCCACGTGGTGGAGTGCACCTCGGGGTCGTTCATCCAGTCCCACTGCCCGTGCATGATGTTGTGCCCGAGCTCCATGTTCTCGATGATCTTCGACAGCCCGAGGGCGCCGGCGCCGATGGCCCACGCGGTGCGATTGCGCGAGCCGACCATCAGCAACGCGCGAGATCCCACCTCGAGGGCGCGCTGGAAGCGGATGGTGTTGCGGATGTAGGCGGCGTCCCGCTCGCCGAGGGAGCCGATGATGTCCTGGCGGATCTGCTCGAGTTCCTCGCCGAGGGCCTCGATGTCAGCCTCGGTGAGGTGTGCGAATTCCGGGATGTCCGTGATAGCCATGAACCTACGGTACCGTAGGTTACGGTCGCGTAGGTAGGGTTAGGTCGTGGGTCACACCGTTCCCCGGGCCTCGCGCTGCGGCGGGACCGTGGCCGGGCGGTGGCAGAACAGTGGCGCGGGCGCGTGATCGGGGCCGCAGCGGGGCGGTTTCGGCCCAGATTATGACGCGCTGGCCAGCGGTGGAGCGCGACGATGCGACATCATTTGTCACGGTTGTGTAACGTCGGGTGGGTTCGCGACGACATATGGGATGTCACGCGCCACGGCCGGCTCGAGGGGTCCCTCGAGCCCGGGCGGCGGCACGCGGGACCACCAGACCGCCAGCTACGCCAGTACGCTTCGAGTACGACACACAAGGGGACACATCATGAGCAGCGCCAACGACATCTTCCTGCAGGCCATCCAGCCCGTCGTCGACATCTTCTGGACCCTGGTGTGGACCGCCACCGGTTCGACCGTGAGCGTTCCCCGCCCGGTGTCGCCCACCCCGTCTGCCTGATCGGTCGCCGCCGGGTACTCGTCCCGGCCCACCGCGACGACGGACCGCAACGGCCCGCCTCTCACCCGGGAGGCGGGCCGTTGCGTGTTCGGGCCGTCGTGTGTTCCGGGTCGTCAGAGCCCGAACTTCTCGCTGCCGCCGAGGTCGATGGGAATGGAGGCTCCGGTGATGCCCGCTCCCGCGGCGCTGCAGAGGTAGACGGCCATCGACGAGATCGCCGACGCCTCCACCCATGGTTCGGGCAGTTGGTTCATCCCGCTGAAGGTCTCGGCGGCGTCCTCGAGCGTGGTGCCCTCGCCCCCGGTCATCATGGCGATCATCGACGGGTTCTCGATCATGGGGGTGCGGACGTTTCCGGGGTGGAGGGAATTGCATCGCACTCCCGAGAAGCCCAGCTCGCCCGCCAGTGACTTGGCCAGCCCACGGACCGCCCACTTGGAGGTGGTGTAGCTGGAGGTGAACGGCGCGCCGCGCAGGCCCACCATGGAACTGATGATCACCACGCACCCGCCCCGGCCGGTGGCCAGGATGTGCGGGATCGCGGCCGTCGTGGTGACCCAGGTGCCCTTGAGGTTGATGTCCAGAGTGGTGTCCCACTCCTCCTCCGAGCGTTCCCAGGAGGCGGCGGGCTCGGGGGAGACTCCGGCGTTGGCCACCACGAAGTCGAGTCCGCCCAGCTCGGCCACCCCAGCCTCCACGGCGTCACGCATCCCTTGGAGGTCGCGGACGTCGACTTCGGCGGTCACGCACCTCCGCCCCAGCGCCCGGACCGCCTCGGCGGTCGCCCGCAGGTCCTCCGGGTCGGCCATCGGATAGGGCACCGTCTCGATATCGCGACACAGGTCGACGGCTATCACGTCGCATCCAGCGGCCGCGAACGCCTCGCAGTGGGCCCGGCCCTGCCCGCGGGCGGCACCGGTGACCAGCACTACCTTTCCGGACAGTTCGGGCGGGGTGGCGGTGGGGCTCGACATGGTGGGAGTCCTCCTGTGATCGGTGGCGGCCCCTGCGGGGTCTTTCGCCCTGCGGCATGCTGGAAGTCCGACGTTTACATAGTGATAGGTAGTGATCATCATGCTCGAACGGACTCTGGTCCTCGTGGATACCTCGTATCTCTTGGCTAGCTTCTACAACTCGTGGGAGGAGGGTGCACGCGGCCAGTTGGAGATATCCCTGGCCACGGTCGTGCACCGTTTAGATCAGGTGGCCCACGGTCTCGTCGACCAGCCGGTACAACGGCAGAACTGGTACGACGGTATTCCGGATTCCGGCCCGCACCGGTACCAGCGCACGCTCCGGGTGATCGAGGGCGTGCAGCTGCGTGCGGGGCAACTGATCGAGTGGGGTGAGCGGCGCACTCAGAAAGCCGTGGACACACTTCTCGTCGCGGACATGATCCAGGCCGCTTACAAGGGCCAGTGTTCGGACATGGTGCTGGTCACCGGTGATGCCGACATGATCCCCGGGGTCCGGGTCGCCGTGGACGCCGGGGTGCGGATGCATCTGGTGGGCTTCGGGTGGGACTCCATCTCCTCGGCGTTGCGACACGCCTGCGACACCACGCTGGTGCTGGATCCGCGCACGGATTTTCACGACGCCATGCAGATCAGGGTTCTGGAGGGGCCGATCCCGCCCAAGGTCCGGTCCTCGTCCGAGCGTCCCACCGCACCGGGTGATGACGGCAGCGAGCCGGAGGGCGAGGAGTCGGTGGGGATGGTAGAGGTGGATCTGCGCCCCGATCGTGCGTCCGCCACCTCGGTGGCCGATGAGACACGCCTGACG
>NZ_JAALDW010000390.1:0-7360 GCF_014145055.1 Dietzia sp. DQ11-38-2 | reverse complement strand
TCTGCCGATGCGGAGGAGCTGGCGGCCGACGCACAGGACTGCGCGGCGATCGCCGAGCGTGGGGTGAGGTCGGGCCCCGGGTCGGAGCCGGTGGCCACGGAACCCGTAGCGGAGCCCGGGGGCGACCGACCCCCATCGCCGTCCCCGGGCCGGCCTCAGGCGGAGGCCTCGACGCCGGGCGCCCCGTCCAACGGGTCCTCGCGTCCGAGTCCGTCGATGATGGCGCCCCACCGCCGTCCGCTGCGGTCCAAGTTCGTTCCGCTGTCGGAGGAGGTGTGGACCTCGTCCGGCGAGCAGACGCCGTTCGACGTGGGCCAGCAGTATGCGACCTGGTGGTATGAACAGGCCGCGACCGAGGAGCAGCGCGATCAGGCCCACCTGCTCTCCGGGGGAGTGCTCCCGCCTGCGGTGGACCGCCCGCTGCTGCAGTTCGCGTGTCAGATGCTCAACGAGTTCACCCTGACCGAGGCGCAGCGGGTTCGTCTGCGCGACGGATTCCATGAGGGGATCCGCGCGGTCCTGCTCAAGCATCGCTGACCCGGGCGGGACGAGGACGTCAGGGCCGGGGTTCAGAAGGGCGGGGGATCGCGGTCGTCGACATCCGGCCCGTCGCCCCGTGACGCCGCGACGTTCTCGCGGCGCCGGGCGGCAATGCGGCACGCCCGTCGATACCAGTGTGTGCTGAGAGGCCGGGGCCGGAGCCAGGGTCGCTCCGCGGAACCGGGGCCGGGCAGCGTGTCGAACCCGTTGCGGGTCAGGTCCCGCCACTTCGCCAGTGGTCCGTCTGGGAGAGTCGTGATGGTGTAACCACTCTCCGTGACGATGGTCAGCGTTCCGTCGCGCAGGAGCTGGTAGTACCAGGTGTGGAAGGTCTTGAACCTGTGGTGGCGCCGGCAGAGGCACATGAGATTGGCCTCGACGGTCTGACCGCCACCGCCGGGATCGGAGTGGTCGAAGGGCACGACATGGTCCACGTCGCAGTCCTCGGCCGGGACCGAACATCCGGGGTGGCGGCAGGTTCCGTCGCGTAAACGGATCCGGCGGGCCAGCTCGGCGCTGATCCGGTAGCGGCGCGCACCGTCGGTCGAGTCCGCGGACCCTGCCTCGGGATCGGGGACGGAGATCTGGGCCCCGACGCTGCGGGCCAGCAGAGCGATCAACGCGTCGATCGACGCGGGCCCGCTTCGCGGGACGTACACCTCCGGCTCCTCGCCCGGACCGCGAGGGGCCAGGATGGTGATGATCGGTCTGATCTGCGGGGCGGATGCGGGTGCGGAGCGACCCGAGTTTCCGGCGTCAGAACAGTCGCCGGTGCCGAGGATCGCGTCGACGAGGGCGTCCGCCCGGTGTTGCTGATGGGAGCGGGCGTGCGGGTCGTACGCCGGCCCGGTGCCGTTGCGGACGGCGTCGATCCGGGCCTGCTTCTCGCGGTCGAGCCGCTCCCCGGCAGTGTGCTGGAGCGCGTCGTGGACCGCGGTGGCCTCGGTCGAGGTGAGGTGCGCGCGCAGCTCTGACATCCCGTCCGCCCCGCGACGGACGCTGACTCCGCGCTCGTGCCGCGCAGCCGCGCATCGTCTGGCGACGCCCTCCGGGTCGAAGGCAGCGATGATGCTGTCGGTCTTGGCCAGGATCGCGTGGCGACCGGGCCGCTCGCCGGATGCGATGGACTCGAGCAGCGAGTCCACGACCAGGCGGTGCACGACGTCCAGCACGGAGGGGTCGACTGTCCGCATCTGCCTGACGAGCATCACCGCCGTGCGCTCGTCCAGGAGGCCGGACCTCATGGCTTCGACGATCCCGGGGAACCCCATGACGAGATCCCGGGCCAGCGTGAGCATCGACGCAGCGCGGCGATGGTGGACCCCGTAGGTGGCGACCAGTTCGGCGCAGGCGACGTCGAAGGGGTCCAGCACGGCGTGGTCGCGCGGACGCGGGGGCCCATCGGGGTCGAAGTAGCCGGCCTCGACATCGCGGGCGAACTGCTCTTCCTCGCACAATGCGAGGAGATCGTGACAGGCCTGCAGGCGGGCTGCGGCAGCGCGGTTCTCGGCGCGGAGAGCGTCGAGGGCGGCCAGCCCGGCCGCTGCTATCCCCGAACCGTGTGCTGTCGGCATCCGCGTCCCCCTTCCCGGCAGCCCGGCAATCGCTCGTGTGTTCGATAGCGCAACACTAGCAACGGGGTACGACATGGCATCCTGACCAGGACTGATGCCACTGACGCGTCCGGGGCGGGCGGGGGCGGCGGCGTCAGCGATGGCGACGGGGGTGGGAGAAACGGGAGGGAGCGGAGCGAGGTGTGATGCCCAGCGAGGCGGCGCAGGCCGCTCAGCGGCCCACCAGGTCCCGGTAGTACTCCGCGAGGCCGGGGTAGTAGTCCGGTTCGAAGTGCAGGGCATCCGGATCCCGCCCCGCCTCCGCTTCGACCAGGCGATCCAGGTAGTACTCCCACCCGGGACCGATGGACGCGGCGGACTCGGCGTCCGCGATGTACTGTTCCAGGGAGATGACGGCCTTGCCGCCCTCGCCGCCCTCGTCGTCGTCGCTCTCGATCCTCACGGTGAGCAGCCACCCACCTGACCCGGTCCGCACCACGAGGAGCCCGGGGGCGTCACAGGTGACCACCTCCATGTCATCCACCGGATCGCCGTCCTCGGCGGTCATGGTGAGCTGGACGGTGCCGGATGCCGGGTCGCCCGACCACGGGCCGATCCACCGGGCAGTGCGGGCCGGGTCGGTGACGGCGGCCCACGCCTGCTCACGGGACCGGGGCAGGCGGCGGGAGAACACGACCGCTCCCGAATCGGAGAGGCGGCCGGAGGGCGTGGGTGTGGGCATGTCGTCTCCTGGTGATCAGGCCGACGCCGGGGACGGGCTCACCCTGACGCCGACAGCCAGAATATCGCGAACCGCCGCGTGGAAACCGAAAAAGAATCACTCCGCACTCGTCGCTGCCGCAGGCGAGCGCGAACGGGTCAGTCCCTCGTGTCGCGGGGCAGGGTCGGTCCGGCGAGATCCGCGGGCCCCGGCTCCGGGGTCCCCGAGTCGTCGACGGGGGCAGAGGGTGACCCCGCCTGCCCGGTGGGCGTCGCGGCTTCCGTCGCACCGGATGTCTCCGTGTTCTCGTCGGTTCCGGCGCCCTCGGTCAGCTGACGGTCCGAATCGCCACCCGGGCCGGCTCCCTCGACGGCGGTGCCGCCGCCGGTCAGGCCCATGGACGCACGGATCTGCTCGAGCTTGCTCTTACCCTCCGACTCGCGGGTGAACGTGGCGGCGTCGAGCTGAGCGGTGGACGGCGCACCCGTGGCCTCCGCGAGTTCCTGTTTGCCCAGTGCCGTGGTGTAGCGGCCCTCGATCTTGGCCCGGATCTCGTCGAAGGTGGGCGAGTTGCCGCCGCCGACGCCCTCGAGGGAGGACACGGAGTCGACGGTGCGGTGCTGCATCTCGGCCTGCGTGGCCTGGAGGAGCAGCTGGTCCTCCTGTGCGAGCGTCTCCCGCAGTCGCTGGTCGGACTCCTTGACCGCCTGCTTGGCCTGCTCGGCGGCCTGGACCGCCTGCCCGTGCAGCTGCTTGGTGTTCTCCAGATCCTGTTCCAGGGTGACCATCCTCGAGGCCAACTGCTCGGCCTGCGCCTCGAACTGGCCGGCGCGGGCCGTGTCCCCCTCCGCCCGGGCCGACTCGGCCACCTGGAGGGTCTGCCGGATCTGACCCTGCACCTCGTCGAGCTGCCGGGACTTGGTGCTCATCGCGATCTCGAGCTGCTTGGCGTTCCCGATCACCGAGGCCGCCTGGTCGGTCACCGCCTTGTGCTGCTGGCGGGCGTTGTCCATGGCCTGGCGGACGAGGATCTTGGGGTCCGCGTTGTCGTCGACCTTCTTGTCGAGCGAGGCCTTGAGGTAGTTCCAGCTCTTGGAGAACGGGTTCGGCATGTCGGGGTCCTAACTGTCGGCACCGAGGGCGCGGGCCGGAAGGCCGACCCGTGGCGTGTTCCTACCTCTTGACGGTACCGAGCAGCGCGGCCACCGGCAGCGCGGTACGGGGCAGGTAGGGCTGACGCCACAGGCCTCCCGAGGCGGCCCCGTGCGACTCGTGTTCCCACTGCACCCCGACGTCCGGTCGACCGACGTTGAGGTCGTGGACCAGTAGTGCCGCGAGAAGGGCGGACGAGGTGGCCGGTTCGAAGATCTCGATGCCGAACGCGTGCGCCCCCTTGTACGTAGCCGCGAGGATCTTGTTCTTGGTGACCGAGCGGGTGTCGGTGGCAGGGGCCACGTTGACGGAGACGGTGTGCCCGTCTGCGAACGCGGTGGTGGCGCGCCACCGCTGCACCCGCTTGGCCAGCGTGTAGTTGGGACCCTGCTGGGGCACGAGGGCGTCGTGCACCGCGGGCCCGCTGCCCTTCTCGTAGTTCCGGTGGAAGACCTTCTGGCCGGTCAGGGCGCCGATGATCCTCTTGATGTCCGTGGCCTTGCGGGCCCTCAGTGCCGCGTCCGAGGCCTTCCTGACGTCGGCGGGCACCACGAAGGTGTCCATCGGGGTGGCCAGGTAGGCCAGGGCGTCGGCGGTCCCGTCCTTCAGCAGGTCGACGACCAGGGCGTCGGCCGCGGAGGAGAGCTGCACGTGGGTCCCGCCGTCCGCGTAGAAGTAGCTGCCCACGGTGAGCGGGGCCGGTGCGGCCGCCCGGGCCCACGCGACGAGTTCCGGCAGCTGGGTGAGCAGGTCGATCCCCGGCCGTCCGTCCTCGCCGGTGGGGAAGTGGATCCGTCCCGCGAACTCCGCGGCCCTCTCGCGGAACCGGTCCCACACCGGGCTGGAGGGGAGGTCGACGCCCAGGATGTCGGCGCCCCACCTCAGCAGCCGGGCGGCGGGCCCCATCTCGGACCCCAGGCCGAGCACGAGCACCGCTCGGCCCGGCAGCGAGAGCCATTCAGGGTTGTCCTGGACCAACTTGAGAGCGTCCGCGCAGCTCGGCTCGATCACCCCGGCGTCCACCCACTTGTCCAGCCGGGTTCGGAGCACCGCGCCGGTCAGTTCCTCGCCGCGGTAGGGGATGGACAACTCTGTGGCGGGGGCAGCCGTGCCCTGGACCGTCTCGGTCCCCGGGGTGGACTGCGACGCGACGACGGCGAGGTAGTCCTTCATCGGGGTCTCGACCATCTGGCCTTCGACCTCGTGAACGCCCACCATTCTGGACTGGAGTGACTCGAGCGCGGCCCGGGCCACCCCGTCCCAGGCCTCCGCATCGGCGACGCCCACACCGACCAGCTCGGTGAAGGGCTGGATGTACCCCTTGCGCCAGTCCTTGATCCGGTGGACCCGCTCACTCGCGGCCGGGTCCACGGTGGCGAGCGCGTCTGCGACCACCTGCTTGGCCAGCCGTCCGGACGAGCGGTTTCCGGATGGGTCGGCGGGGAACTGAACTCCGCTGCTGTTGGGTGTCATATCGCTCCTGGATCGGGGATGGATTTATGCGAGGTCAACCTCACATTTAGCCACGTCTGAGCCTGCGCGTCGACGTGTTGACGACGAGTCAGGCAATCGAAGGTTAAAAGTGATCAACGTCACTAAACAGGCGGCGCGGTGATTCTGTATAAGCTTCAATTCACTTATTAAGGTTCACATAAGTCGAGGTAGTAGGGCGCTATGGGGCCTTTAGCAGCACTCATTGCCCGAATCGTGCGGACTTCGCGCCCGCGCCCGGCTGGGTATTAGCTGTGCCTGAACGAGACTTCTTGTAACAAGTCCAGAAAATTGCTCGATAGGGTGATGACACGATCCGACGGTGAGCGGCCCCTTGGCCGAGCGCTGGACCGGGCGACGAGGGGGAGAACCCGGGTCGCTGGATTGTCACCAACGAACAGGAAGGCAGTTCCTATGAAGAACTCCAAGCGGATGATCGCCGTCATCGCGGCCTCCGGACTCGCGCTCGGCACCATGCCGGGTGTCGCCAACGCGCAAGAGGGCAGCGCGCTTCTCGACCTGGGGCTCGGGACCGAGCTCCTCGGTGGATCGATCGACCTCGGTCTCGATCTCTTCGTCGGTTCCGCCGGCGAGGACGGCCCGCTGACCGGCTCGCTCGAGGGCGTGTCCGATTCGCTCGGCACCGATTCGCTTGATCCGGCGTCGCTGGGCACGGGTTCGGACTCCGACTCGCTCGGCACCGATTCGCTTGATCCGGCGTCGCTGGGCACGGGTTCGGACTCCGACTCGCTCGACACCGGCTCGCTGACCGCGCTCATCGATTCCATCGCCACCGGTTCGGCTTCGGGTTCCGAGGAGCTGGGCTCCCTCAGCGATTCGCTGGGCACGGGTTCGGACTCCGACTCGCTCGGCACCGATTCGCTTGATCCGGCGTCGCTGGGCACGGGTTCGGACTCCGACTCGCTCGACACCGGCTCGCTGACCGAGATCTTCACCGGTTCGGACGCGGGTTCGGACGACATGGGTTCGCTCGCCGAGATCTTCACCGGTTCCTCGGAGCTCGGTTCGGGTGAGATCAACCTCGGCTCGATCATCGAGGGCTCCGAGGCGGGTGGCGGGTCCGTTGATCCCGCGACCCTCCTCGCCCTGGGCTCGCTCGCCGCGGGTGGCATCGCGATCGGCCTCGCCGTCTCCGGTGGCGTCAACCTGCCGCCGCTCCCGCGCGTCAACGTCGGACTCGTATGCAACCTCCCGCCGGAGGCTATCGAGTTCCTCAAGGACAACGGTTCCATGGAGCGCCAGGAGTGCGAGCCCGTCGAGGAGCAGAACTGACGTTCTGACCCCTCGGCGCTGACCGAGTCAGCGTCCGGGTAGCACACCACCGATCCCCGCCGACCACACGGTCGGCGGGGATCGGTGCATTCTCCGGACCTGGATACCCTCAGAGCCATGTCCGTCCCCGACTTCGTCCTGGAACTACGCCGCCACGTCGGCACCGCGCCCCTCTGGCTGGCCGGCGCCACCGCCGTCATCCGTGACCCCCACGGCGAGCGCGTCCTGCTGGTTCGACGTGCCGACAACGGCTGGTGGACCCCGGTGACCGGCATCGTCGATCCTGGCGAACATCCCGCAGAGACCGCAGTCCGAGAGGCACGGGAAGAGGCCGACGTCCGCATCCGCGTGGACCGCGTCGCGTCCATCGGCGTCTCCAGGATGGTCACCTACACCAACGGCGACCGCGCGCAGTACATCGACCACACCTTCGCCTGTACCTACCTCGACGGCGACCCCCGCCCGGCCGATGGCGAGAACACAGACGTCCGCTGGTTCGGGGTCGATGACCTGCCCGAGATGCGTCCCCACATGCTCGCCCGCCTCGAGGCGGGACTCGCGGATGAGGAACGCGCGCGAATCGAGCTCGCCACCGAGTCCAGCCGGGCCA
>NZ_JAALDW010000389.1:0-3689 GCF_014145055.1 Dietzia sp. DQ11-38-2 | reverse complement strand
GCGGGACGGGACCGGCTCGACGCGGTGTGGCCCGATCCGGCCCAGCGCGAACGGGCTCTCGACTCGCTCGTGGCCGACGGGTTGATGGTGAGGGCCGGCGATATCTATTCCCTGCCGGGCTGACCGACCGGGATCGCCGCGACGAAGCGTAGGCTCACCTACATGGCCGTCGTCAAGATCAATGCCCTGTCCGTACCGAGTCAGGCCGGACCCGAACTGGAGCGTCGCTTCGCCGAGCGCGCCCACACCGTGGAGAACTCCCCCGGCTTCCTCGGTTTCCAACTGCTGCGCCCCACCGCCGGCGAGGACCGCTACTTCGTGGTGACCACCTGGGAGGACGAGGCGTCCTTCGCCGCCTGGCGTGACGGTGACGCCCGGACCGCCCACGCCGGCCAGCACGGCAAGCCCGTCGCCGAGGGGGCCACCCTTCTCGAGTTCGACGTCGTGCTGGACGTCGCACCGTCCGCCTGACGCCCGGCACCTCCGCCGGCGCACCCCGTCATCTCACGTGGACCGGATCTCGGAACAGCCGTATCCGATCGCCTTCGGCCTGCTCTTCGTCATCGTGATGCTGCGCGCCAACGCCACCTACTGGCTGGGCCGCGGCGCGCTGAGCGGCGGCAGGCTGAGCGACAGGGTCGCCCGCCACCTGGAGGGCCGGCACATGCAACGCGCGCAGAAACTGTCCGCACGCTACGGCGTGGTCGCGGTACCGCTGTCGTTCCTCACCGTGGGTGTGCAGACGGCGATCAATTTCTCCGCCGGGTTCACCCGCATGCCGCTGACCCGGTACCTGCCGGCGGTGGTGGTCGGCTGTGCGTTGTGGGCACTGCTCTACTCCACTGTGGGCATGGTCGGGTGGAGTGCGATCACCACCCTCTGGTCCACGGTCTCCTCCTGACCCGACCAGACGGTCCGACCGCACCGGCCGACCGGTCACCCGACCGGGTCGCTACCTCCCGGGCACGGGCCCGACCACCGGCCCGAGCACATCCGCGTACCTGTCGTCGACCAGGGCCTCGATGTCCACGGGGTCGATCTGTCCGTCCTCGGTGAACACGTCTGCGAGCTGCTGTTCGCGTTCCACCGTGTCCGCGAGCGCCACCGGTCTGCGGGTACTGCGACTCTGCGAGAGTTCGGCGGCCTCCGGGGTCAGTCCCACGGCCTCCCCGTAGAACGCGGCCCACTGCGCTGGGTTCTGTGCCGTCCAGGTCCCCGCCTCGGCGAGTCGGACCAGGAGGTCGGCGATCGCGGTCTGACGTCGCGCGTCGGCGAGGGCGTCGTGGGAGGCGAGCCCGAACCAGAAGCCGTTGGACGCCTCCGCCGCCGTCGCGATGGTCCGAGCATCGGTCGTGGTCTGCGTGATGGCCGTGTACGGATCCCAGATGGCCCACGCGTCGGCGTCACCGCGCGCGAAGGCGGAACCCGCCTCGGCCGGCTGGAGAAAGACCATCTCGACGGACTCCGGCGAGACCCCGGCACCGCGGAGCTGCAGCAGGAGATGCCCGTGCGCCGACGTGCCCTTGGCCACCAGGACCTTCCGGCCCGCGAGGTCCGCCACGGACCGCACGGGAGAGTCACCGGGGACGAGGATCCGGTCCCCCTCACCCCCGTTGGCGTAGGCCGAGACGATCGACGCCCGCGCCCCCGCGGCCGCCCCGAAGACCGGCGGGGTGTTACCCGTCACGGCCAGATCGATCTGCCCCGCGTTGAGCGCCTCCACCTGGGGCGGGCCGGAGGTGAACGTGGAGAACTCGATCTCGTACGGGAGATCATCGAGCTCTCCCGCCGCGGTGAGCAGGGCCTGCGTGCCACCCTTCTGGTCCCCCACGCGCAGGACGAGGCCGGACAGGTCCGCGAGATCGACCCGGTCGGGCACCGGGGCCGCGGCCTCGGAGTCGCGGGTGGCGCACCCGGCGCCGACGAGCAGCACGATCAACGCCAGCGCCAGCGCCAGCAGAACGGCAGGGATCGCGGGGCGTCGGTGGATCGGGGAGAGCGTGGTGGTCATATCGAGTGGTCCTCGTCTGTGTGGTCGACGCCCAACGCGTCGAGGAGAGAGCGGCGGTGGCGGCCCGTCTCGCCCCCACCGCGGGGCAGGTCGATGGTCTCGGTGTGGCCGATGACGCCGTCGTCCAGGACGTGCACCCGGTCGGCCAGAGACACCGCCTCGTCGACGTCGTGCGTCACCAGCAGGACCCCGAAGCCGTGGTGGGTCCACAGCCTCAGCAGGAGTCGGTGCATGGTCCGCCGGGTGAGGGCGTCGAGCGCGCCGAAGGGCTCGTCGAGCAGCAGCAGCGCAGGCTCCGCGACGAGCGCCCGGGCGAGCGAGGTCCGCTGCGCCTGGCCGCCGGAGAGTTCTCCGGGGTAGGCACCCTCTCGGCCCTCCAGGCCCACCTCGGCGAGGATCTCGGTGACCCGGTCCGACTTCTCCCCGCGGCCGACCTCGACCCTGTTGAGACCGTGCCGGACGTTCTCGGCCACGGTCCGCCAGGGCAGCAGACGGGAATCCTGGAACACGACAGCCGGCGGGCCGTCGATGTGGACGTCGCCCGACTCGAGATCCCGGTCGAGTCCGGCCAGTATGCGCAGCGCGGTCGACTTCCCGCTGCCACTCCGGCCGAGCAGGGCGACGATGTCGCCTCGAGGGATGGTCAGGTCGAGGTTCCGGAGAACGGTGGTGTCGCCGAAGCTGCGGGTGACACCGCGGAGCGCGCCCGCGGGGGCGAGGGTGGTGGGCATTCCTGGGGCTCCTGATCGCTGGACGGTGGTCATGTGCGCTGGGCGGTGGTCATCGGTAGTGGCGCAGTGCGCGGGCCTCGGCGACGCGCACGATCGCGTCGGTGAGGATCCCCAGCAGCGCGTACACGACCAGGCCCACGATGATCACGTCGATGCGGAAGTAGTCACGGGCGTTCATGATGAGGTAACCGATGCCGTTGGTCGCGTTGAGCTGCTCGGCCACGATGAGGGTCAGCCAGGCGATCGCGAGCGACTGGCGCACGCCCACCAGGACCTGGGGAGCGATCGACGGCAGGATCACCTCCGTCAGTCGCTGGCGCCGGCTGAATCCGAAGACCGTCGCCATGTCCTGCAGCCTGGGATCCACCTGCCGCAATCCCGACGCGGTGTTGAGGTAGATGGGAAACACCACCCCGAGTGCGATGAGGAGCACCTTGGGGGTCTCGCCGATGCCGAACCACAGGATGAACAGCGGGATCAGCCCGAGGTGGGGAAGCGCGCGCAGCATCTGCAGCGGGGGGTCCACGAGGGCGTCCGCGACCCGCGAGGTCCCGACGATCACCCCGAGGACCAGTCCGGCCACGGCCCCCAGGACGAACCCCTGGGCCACGCGGACGCCCGAGACCGCCAGCGCGTCCGCGAGTTCGCCGGAGGCGATGAGCTCCAGCGCCGAGGAGGCGATCAGCTGCGGGGCGGGAAGGATCCGCTCCGGCAGGAGGCCCGTGGCGCCGGCGATCTGCCAGATCAGGATCAGCACGACGGGGCTGAGCCAGCGCAGCCATGTCATGCCGCGGAGGGCCCTGCGGGGCCTCGCGACGCGGCGCCCCGGGGACCGGGGCGTCCGGTTCTGCGGGGTCGGGCCCGCCGTGGCGACCGGGGCCCCGGGCGTTGACGCGGTGAGAACAGTGGTCATGGTGGTCTTCTCCTCCTGCTCCTCACCCGCGGGA
>NZ_JAALDW010000388.1:0-3501 GCF_014145055.1 Dietzia sp. DQ11-38-2 | reverse complement strand
ATGCCCACCGCGAGGCCGATCAGCGAGGTGGCGCGGCCGAGCATCCCGGGTGGCGCGAGCTCCGCGACCAGCGCGGAGCCGGCGACCGTCATCATGCCGAAGCCCGCCCCGCGGACACCACTGACCGCCAGCACCGCGACCGGCCCCTCGGCCAGGGCGAGCAGACCGGACGGCAGACCGAGGAGCGCACTGCCGGTCGCGAGTACCCAGCGGTACCCGATCCCCGCGGTGATCCTCGGGGTGAGCAGCTGGACCAGCACGGTGACCGTCATGAACACACCGGTGGTCGCGCCGGCGACCAGGTCGCTCCCCCCTCCCCGCAGCACGGCGAGAGGCACCACGGGCAGGAGCAGCGAGAAACCACCGAAGGCGAGCAGGACCAGGATGAACGCCGCGGGCACACCGCGGGTCCGGGCCAATAGTGCGAACCCGCCCGGCTTCGTGACGCCCTGTGTCACTTCGTCATCACAGGGCGCCCTTGGTCGAGGGGATCCCACTGATGCGGGGATCCGGTTCGACCGCGGCGCGCAGCGCCCGGGCGACGGCCTTGTACTCCGCCTCGGTGATGTGGTGGGGGTCGCGCCCGTAGTGCACGCGGACGTGCAGCGCGATACGGGCGTGCGACGCGAGGGTCTCGAAGACGTGCCGGTTGAGCACGGTGCCGTACGGGGCGCTGTCGTGCCCCACGACGACGTACCCGATCATGACGTCGGGTTCTCCGCTGTGGACGCAGTACGGGCGGCCCGAGACGTCGACGACCGCCTCGGCGAGGGTCTCGTCCATGGGGATCGAACACTGGCCGAACCGGCGGATGCCCCGCTTGTCGCCCAGCGCCTTCCCGAGCGCCTGTCCCAGCACGATGGCGGTGTCCTCGACGGTGTGGTGCGCCTCGATCTCGACGTCGCCCGTCGCGCGCACGGTGAGGTCGAACGCGCCGTGCTGACCGAACGCGGTGAGCATGTGGTCGAAGAACGGGACGCCGGTGGCGATCTCCGTCCGGCCGGTGCCGTCGAGATCGATCTCGACGACGATCGACGACTCCCTGGTGGTGCGCTCGACGCGACCGACGCGTCCGCCCTGCTCGCTCATCGTCTCTCCCTCGTCGTGGTGATCTCTGTTCCCGCCACCTCGGCGCTCACCTGCAGCAGCCGGTCGTTCTCGCTCTCCAGCCCGATGGTCGCACGAAGACGGCCCGGGATGCCCACGTCGCGGATGAGCACGCCCGCGTCGAGGTAGCGCCGCCACGCGCGGGGCGCGTCCACGAAGGGCCCGTAGAGCACGAAGTTGGCCTCGCTGGGCAGCACGTCGTAGCCGAGCGCCTCGAGTCCCGCGATGACGCGCTTGCGCTCCTCGGCCAGCAGCGCGACCGAGGCCAGGGTCTCGTCGGCGTGCCGCAGAGCGGCCCCGGCGGCGGCCTGCGCGATCACCGACAGGTGGTACGGCAGGCGGACGAGCAGAACCGCGTCGACGAACGCCGGGTCGGCCGCGAAGTACCCGAGCCGCCCGCCGGCGAACGCGAAGGCCTTGCTCATGGTGCGCGAGACGACCAGCTTCGCCGGGAACTCGGCCAGGAGCGTGCACGCGCTCGGCGAGGGGGAGAACTCCGCGTACGCCTCGTCGACCACGACGATCCCCGGTGCCGCGCCGATCAGCCGCCGCAGGTCGTCCAGCTCGATCACGTGGCCCGTCGGATTGTTGGGTGTCGTGAGGAAGACGATGTCGGGGCGGTGGCCGGCGATCGCCGCGAGCGCGGCCTCGACGTCGATCGCCAGGTCCGCGCCCCGGTCGACCGGGATCCACTCGGTGTCCGTGCCCGCAGCGAGGATCGGGTGCATCGAGTAGCTGGGGACGAATCCCATCGCGCTGCGACCGGGCCCGCCGAAGGCCTGCAGCAACTGCTGGAGGATCTCGTTGGAGCCGTTGGCCGCCCACACCATGTCCACGTCCACCTCCACGCCGGTCTGCCGGGTGAGGTAGGCGGCGAGGTCGGTGCGCAGGTCGACGGCGTCCCGGTCCGGGTAGCGGTTGAGGTCGGCCGCGGCCGCGGAGACCGCGTCGGCGATGTCGGCGATCAGCGCCGCGCTCGGCGGGTGCGGGTTCTCGTTGGTGTTGAGCTGCACCGGCACCTCGAGTTGCGGGGCTCCGTAGGCGCTCGTGCCGCGCAGGTTCTCGCGTAGTGGCAGCGCGTCCAGGCCGACGCCGCGACGAGGGGTGTCGTTCACTTCTGTCCCTCCTCGGCGGCGAGGTCCTCGAAGCGGGCCCGGACGGCCTCACCGTGGGCCGGCAGTCGCTCGGCGTCCGCGAGCGACACGACGGTCGGGGCGATCTCCTTGAGGGCGGCCCGGTCGTAGTCGATGACGTGGATACCGCGCAGGAAGGTCTGGACGCTCAACCCGGACGAGTGGCGTGCGGTCCCCGAGGTGGGCAGGACGTGGTTCGAGCCCGCGGCGTAGTCGCCGAGCGGCACCGGGGAGTAGGCACCCACGAAGATCGCCCCGGCGTTGCGGACTCGGGCGGCGTCGCCCGCCGGGTCACGGGTCTGCACCTCCAGGTGCTCGGCCGCGTACGCGTCCACCACGCGCAGGCCGGCGTCGATGTCGTCCACCAGGACGATGCCCGACTGCGGGCCCTCGAGCGCCTCGCGCACGCGGTCCGAGTTGAGGGTGACGGTGTAGCGGGCCTCGACCTCCCGGGCGACGGCGTCGGCCAGCTGCTCGGAATCGGTGACCAGAACGCTCGCCGCGTTGGGGTCGTGCTCGGCCTGGCTGATGAGGTCGTAGGCGATGTGGACGGGGTCGGCCGTGTGGTCGGCCAGGACGGCGATCTCCGTGGGACCGGCCTCCGAATCGATCCCCACGACGCTGCGGCACAGTCGCTTGGCGGCGGTGACGTAGACATTGCCGGGCCCGGTGACCATGTCGACGGGCTCGAGGCCGAGCCCGTCGGTGTCCTCGCCACCGTGGGCGAGCAGTGCCACGGCCTGTGCGCCTCCGACGGCCCAGACCTCGTCCACCCCGAGCAGGGCACACGCGCCGAGGATGGTGGGGTGCGGCCAGCCACCGGAGTCGGCCTGTGGCGGGGAGGCCACCACGAGGGAACCGACCCCCGCGACCTGCGCCGGCACGACGTTCATGATGACGCTCGACGGGTACACGGCCTTGCCGCCGGGAACGTAGAGGCCCACCCGCTCGACGGGCACCCACTTCTCGGTGACGAAGCCCCCGGCCGCGACCTCGGTCACGGTGTCCGAGCGACGCTGGGCGGAGTGGACGATCCTCGCGCGGCGGATGGCCTCGACCAGGGCCGCGCGCACGTCAGGGTCGAGGGCCTCGCCGGCCTCGGTGATGACCTCGGCGGGGACCCGCACCGAGGTGGGCCGCACCCGGTCGAACTTCTCCCCGTAGTCGAGCGCGGCGCAGGCCCCGTGCTCCCGGACCGCCTCGACCACCGGGCGGACGGTGTCGACGACGGAGTCGACGTCGGCGGCGCCTCGCGGGAGTG
>NZ_JAALDW010000387.1:0-3099 GCF_014145055.1 Dietzia sp. DQ11-38-2 | reverse complement strand
CCGGCGGCCGCGGCCCGAACATCGAGACCGAGGGCGTCGACGATCGCGAGTGCGACGAGCGCATTGGTCACGTTGAACCGGCCGAGGAGCGGTAGATCGACCTCCACGGTCACCCCGTGCGGCCCCCACGCGGCGAACGCCTGCCGATCGTCGTCGGTGGTCAACGCCTCGCCCGCCGTCCAGTCGGCGGACCC
Source organism: Dietzia sp. DQ11-38-2 (assembly GCF_014145055.1). NCBI lineage: Bacteria > Bacillati > Actinomycetota > Actinomycetes > Mycobacteriales > Dietziaceae > Dietzia > Dietzia sp. DQ11-38-2. The sequence goes on along the minus strand of NZ_JAALDW010000387.1, from coordinate 2,905 downwards.
GCGGGGATCGGCCGAGACGGTCACCGCGTCCGGTCGGGCCGCCAGCAGTCGTCTCCCCCAGTCGTCGTCGACGACGATCACGGCCCGCTCGGCGGGCCGCACCGCGGAACCCGGGTCGGCGTCGGAGTCGAACAACCGGGCTTTGGCCCGGAAGTAGTCCTCCATGCTCGGGTGGAAGTCGAGATGATCCTGGGAGAGATTGAGGAAGGCGCCGACGGCGAACCGTGTCCCGTCCACCCGACCGAGCCGCAACGCATGGCTGGAGACCTCTGCGGCGACGGCGCGGGCACCCCCGGCTCGCATCTCACTCAGCAGCGACTGGAATTCGGGCGCTTCAGGAGTCGTGAGACTGCTCGGCAGGTGCCGTCCGCCCACCCTGCTGCCAGTGGTGCCGATGAGTCCCGCCACGAGGCCACAGCCCTCGAGCGCCGCCTCCACGAGATAGGTCGTCGTCGTCTTGCCGGACGTCCCGGTGATCCCCACGACGTCCAGGTCAGCAGAGGGGTCACCGACGACGGCCGCCGCCACCTCGCCCAGAACGGACCGGGGTCGCGGGTGCACCAGCACCGGGACGCGGTCGGCCACGGGACCCATCAACTCCAGGCCCTCGGTGTCGGTGAGTACGGCCGACGCGCCCGCCTCGACCGCCGTCGCGCAGAAAGAGGCGCCGTGGATCCTCGACCCGGGCAGCGCGGCGAAGAGCGTGCCGGTTCCCGCGTCTTGGGCCCGGATGGTGGCGCCGGTCAGCTCCGCGTCGGCTGCCGCCCTGTCACCGAGGAGGCTCGCCTGCACCGCGTCAGCCAGCTGTGCTGCTGTCGTCATCGCCTGTCCTCGACCCGCCTCTCGTTCTCCGTGACCCCTCGTGAACCCGCTACACGCTACCTTGCCGGTCGCGCGTCACTGCGCCTGCAGGATCAGGTCCGCCGCGGGGGCGGACGGCGGGATGTTGTCCCGGTTGACCAGCCACGAGGCGATGTCGTGGAAGAGGGGCGCGGCGGATGCGCCGAGAGTGCCGCGCTGTGGAGCGTCGAGCATGATCGAGATCACGTACCTCGGATCGTCGGCGGGCAGGATGCCCGAGAAGGTGATCCAGTACCGCGAGTTGGAGTAGCAGGCGCACGAGGGGTCGATCTGCTGGGCGGTGCCGGTCTTTCCGCTGATCTGGTACCCCGCCACCGCGGCCTGGGGGCCGGTTCCCGCCTGTGCCCCCGGGCCGGACTGGACGACCGAGCGGAACATGTCACGCACTGTGCGAGCGGTCTGCTCGCTGACCACCCGCTCTCCTTCCGGTCGATCGGCCTCGTGGACCTCACCGTCCGGGTCCACCCGCTCGGCGACGATCCGTGGCGGCACCCGGACCCCGTCGTTGGCGATGGCCTGGTAGATGCCCGCCATCTGAAGGGTGGTCATCGACAACCCCTGCCCGATGGGCAGATTGGCAAAGGTTCCACCCTGCCAGTTCTGCAGGTCGGGTACCAGACCGTCAGACTCGCCGGCGAGTTCGATGCCCGACCGCTGACCCAGCCCGAATTTCCGCAGGTACTCAGAATACGATTCCTTGCCGACGCGCTGCGCCAGCATGAGAGTCCCGACGTTCGAGGACTTCCCGAAGATTCCCGTGGTCGTGTAGGGCGTCGGCCCGTGCTGCCACGCATCGGAGACGGTCACCCCCTCCATGCTGATGCTCCCGTCCACCGAATGGACCTCACCCGGGTCGGTCAGTCCGGCCTCGATCGCCGCGGCGGCGGTGATGATCTTCTGCACCGAGCCGGGCTCGAAGGGCGAGGTGATCGCCGGGTTGCCGAGGTCCGCCCCGCGCTCGAGCTCGGCGCCGATGCCCACCGCGGGGTTGAAGGTGTTGTCGTTGGCCATCGCGCGGACCTCTCCGGTCTCGGAGTCCAGCACGACCGCCGACGCGCTCTGCGCACCCGAGGAGTCCTTGGCGGACTGCACGGCCTTCTGGACGTGCCACTGCAGGTCCGCGTCGAGCGTCAGACGGATCGTGTCACCGTCTCGTGGGGCCGAGACGTTCCGCAGGGTCCCCGGGATCACCGTGTCGTCCTGGGCACGGTCGAAGGTCTGGCGGCCGTCCTCACCGTCGAGCTCGTCGTTGAAGGACGCCTCGATGCCCTGTAGACCGATGAGCTTCCCGTCGTCGCTCTTCGACGTGGCTCCCACCACGTTTGCCGCGAGGGCTCCGCCCGGGTACTCGCGGATGTCCACCCGTTCCGCACCGATCATCGGAAACTTCCTGGTGATGGCATTGGCCTGGGTCACGTCCACGTTGCGGACGAGGTAGGTGAAACCACCCTCGGAGGTGAGTTTGGCCTCGATCTCCGACCGGTCGATCTTCTCCCCCAGCACGGACTCGAACTCGTCAGCGATCTGCTCGACCAGCTCGTCCCAGGTGGGGTTGGTGCGGTTCAGTTCCCTGCGCGCTTCGGCGTTGCGTTGCTCGACCAGCGGCTGGATGGACAGGTCCCGGGCCTCGCGGGTGAACGCGATCGGGTCGCCGTGGACATCGACGATCGCGCCGCGGGTGGCGGGGAGCACCTGGTGGACCTGTCGTTGGCTCTCCGCGCGTGCCGCGAGCTCGGTGCCGCCGATCGTCTGGACCCACAGCAGCTTGACCAGCGCTATCACCATGATGACGGCGAAAGCTGAGCGCATCCACGTGAACCGCCGGTCCGTCGAGTCGGCGGTGAGGACCCTGCCGGACCGGGTGGGCGGCCGACCGTCGTCCGAGCGGCCGCCGCGAGATGCCCCCGAAGGGACCCGCGGGCCCTGTCCCGGATTGCGTCGATCGGTCATCGAGGGGCCTTTCGCAGGTCGTGTCGTCAGTAGAGCGGGCCGGGGACCGGCGCGAGTGTCGCGACCTCGCCACCCGGGGCCGGCACGGGGGCCG
>NZ_JAALDW010000386.1:347-3241 GCF_014145055.1 Dietzia sp. DQ11-38-2 | reverse complement strand
GACCGGCTCGCGCCCCAGCGTCCGCTGGGGGAGCTGCGTCCGACCGTGGAGATCGTCGACGCGGCGAAGATCCCGTACGGCAGGTCCATGGCCCAGGACGCCATCAACCAGGTACTCGTGGACCGGGCGCGGGAGGGCAAGTTCGTCGTCCGGCTCAAGGGCGGTGACCCGTTCCTCTACGGGCGGGGATACGAGGAGGCACAGGCCTGCGCGGAGGCCGGGATCCCCTGCAGTGTCGTCCCCGGGGTGTCGAGCGCGCTCAGCGTCCCCGCCCTGGCAGGGATCCCCGTGAGCAACCGCGGCATGACCCATGAGGTCACCATCGTCTCGGGTCATCTGCCGCCGGGCCACCCGGGCTCTCTGATCGACTGGGAGGCCCTGGCACGGATGCGGGGGACGCTGGTCATCCTCATGGGGGTCAAGAACTCCCCGGCCATCGCGGAGTCGCTCATGACCGGTGGGCGGTCGGCGGACACACCCGCCGCGATCATCGTGGACGGGAGCCTGGACGGCCAGTTGGCGCACCGGTGCACCCTCGGGACCATGGCGGACACCCTGTCCAGCCATGACGTACGGCCACCGGCGATCGTGGTGGTCGGTGCGGTCGCCGGGCTCCCGCAGGTGCTGACCCGGGCCTGAGGCGGCTCTCAGGGGCGGGTCACCATCGTCAGGGTGGTGGCCGAGTCGTGCTCGAGCGTGTGTCCGGCCCGCCTGGCCACCCGCAGCAGCGCCGGGATGTCCGTCATCTCCGCGCGTGAGGTCGCGAGCGATCTGGCGAGGAGCCCCTTGTGGTGCTTGGAGAAGTGGGAGACCACCTTGCGGGTGCCGTCCGGGTACTGGGTGACGACGTCGACCGTGACGGCGCCCGGAACCGGTCCCAACTGCTGGTAACCCCCTGACCGGAGATCGATCACGAGGTCGTCCGCCCACTGCGAGGTGGCGGCGGTGAGTGCGGGCTTCCACACGGAGCGGAGCGTGCCGAGTCCGGGTAGTCGGGTCCCCGCCGAGAGTCGGTAGTGGGGGATGGGGTCGGCGGCGGCGAGCAGTCCGAACAGCGCCGACCCGATCCACAGCCGCGATTCGGCGCGCGACCGGGTGGCGCGGGTGAAGGAGGACTGGTCCAGCGCGTCGTAGAGCACCCCGGTGTACCGGCTGAGCGCGGGCGCGGTGGGTGAGGACCACAGGTGCGCGTCGTGGGTCACCTCGGCGGCGAGCGAGTCGCCCAGGCCGAGGGCGGTTCGTGCGCCGTCCGGATCGTCGGCGCACATCGCGACCAGGGCTCCGGCCACCGATCGCCGGGTGTCGGTGAGCGCGGGGAGCGACAGCGACGCCAGGTCCAGGGGGGCGCCCGACCCGCCGACGGACTTGGTCTCGGAGGGCGAGAGGAGGATGCGCACCCGGCCGAGGCTACCGTCGCGCCGGAGGCGGGTCCCCGGGCGGCTAGGCTTGACCACCGTGATCACGCGTCTGTCCCACCTGTTCCTGCGCACGCTCCGCGACGACCCGGCCGATGCCGAGGTCCTGAGCCACAAGCTGCTGGTCCGTGCCGGCTACATCCGGCGCGTCGCGCCCGGCGTGTACTCCTGGCTGCCCCTCGGTCTGCGCACCCTCCGGCGGATCGAGCAGGTCGTGCGAGAGGAGATGGACGCCTCCGGCGCCCAGGAGATCAGCCTGCCCGCGCTCCTGCCCCGCGAGCCCTACGAGACGACGGGGCGGTGGACCGAGTACGGGCCGGCGCTGTTCCGTCTCAAGGACCGCAAGGGCAACGACATGCTTCTCGGCCCCACCCACGAGGAGTTGTTCACGCTCACGGTCCAGGGTGAGTACTCCTCGTACAAGGACCTGCCCGTCACCCTGTACCAGATCCAGTCCAAGTACCGGGACGAGGAGCGACCCCGCGCGGGAATCCTCCGGGGGCGTGAGTTCACCATGAAGGACTCGTACTCCTTCGACCTGGACGACGCCGGTCTCGAGCGCTCGTACCAGGTGCACCGGGAGGCCTACCAGCGCATCTTCGACCGCCTGGGAATCGAGTACGTGATCTGCGCCGCCACCTCGGGGGCGATGGGCGGTTCGGCGTCCGAGGAGTTCCTCGCGATCTCCCCGGCGGGTGAGGACACCTTCGTCAGGTCGACCGACGGGCGTTACGCGGCCAACGTCGAGGCGGTCGTGACCCCGGTTCCGCCCTCCCGCCCGCTCGAGGGACTGCCTGCCGCCGTCGTCCACGACACCCCCGGGACGCCGACCATCGCGACGCTGGTCGACTGGGCCAACGGAGCGGGACTCGGCCGCGAGGTGACCGCGGCGGACACCCTCAAGAACGTGATGCTCAAGGTCCGTGCCCCGGGCGGGGACTGGGAACTGCTGGGCGTGGGCCTGCCCGGGGACCGCGAGGTCGACATGAAGCGCCTCGAGGCGGTCCTCGAGCCCGCCGAGGTCGCGGTGCTCGACGACGCCGACTTCACCGCCAACCCGTTCCTCGTCAAGGGGTACATCGGTCCCGGGGCCCTGGCCGCCCACGAGGTCCGGTACCTGGTGGACCCCAGGGTGGTCGAGGGGACCGCGTGGATCACCGGGGCGGACGAGCCCGGCAGGCACGTCGTGGACCTGGTCTGCGGCCGCGACTTCACCCCCGACGGAACGATCGAGGCCGCGGAGGTCAGGGAGGGTGACGAGGCCCCCGACGGCCACGGCACGCTCACCCTCGAACGGGGGATCGAGATCGGCCACATCTTCCAGCTCGGTCGCAAGTACACCGACGCCTTCGGATTCGACGTCCTCGGGGAGAACGGCAAGCCCGCTCGGGTGACGATGGGCTCCTACGGCATCGGGGTGTCCCGGCTGGTGGCCGTGCTGGCCGAGCAGTACGCGGACGAGAAGGGTCTGGTGTGGCC
>NZ_JAALDW010000386.1:0-328 GCF_014145055.1 Dietzia sp. DQ11-38-2 | reverse complement strand
TCCGCCGCGCCGGCAGACGTCCACGTGGTGATCGCCAACAAGGACGAGGCGGCGATCAGCGGGGCCGCGACGCTCGTGGAGGCGTTCGACCGGGCCCGCCTCGAGGTGATCCTCGACGACCGCAAGGCCTCGCCGGGAGTGAAGTTCAAGGACGCCGAGCTGATCGGTGTCCCGTGGGTGGTCGTGGTGGGCCGTGGCTGGTCGGAGGGGACCGTCGAGCTCCGGGAACGCGCGACGGGCGAGATCACCCAGGTCCCGGTGGACGGCGCCGCCGAGGAGATCGTCCGCACGATCGGGGCCGGGCGCTAGCCGGCCGGACCGGGCGTCA
>NZ_JAALDW010000385.1:0-1795 GCF_014145055.1 Dietzia sp. DQ11-38-2 | reverse complement strand
CTGCCCGGCCCGATCGAGCATCCGGCCGTAGACTGCGGCGACCGCCGCCGCCGAGTACCGCCGGTCGGCCGGGCCGGCGGCGCGCAGGTCATCCGACCGCAGGACCTCGGCCTTCAACGCCGCCGCCAGTGGCACGGCCAGCGTGGACTTGCCCGACCCGGACACCCCTCCCACGAGGACCAACCTGACGCGGCCGCGCAAGAGGGCGTCTACTCCCTGATCCGCCAGTTCCAGGGCGTGCCGAGCATGCGCACCTCCGCTCCCGGTCTGGTCGGCGCGGATGGCGGTGACCTTGGACCGCACGACCGCGCGGTACCCGATGTAGTGATGGACGAGGGAGGGCGGGGCGTCATCACCGGAGAAGTCCCGGTACGCCCGGAGGAAGGCCTCCGCGAGGTCCCGTGCCCCCGCCCTGTCGAGGTCCATGGCCAGGAACCCGGCGTCGAGCATGGCGTCCCCGAACCTGAGCCGGTCGTCGAACTCGAGACAGTCGATCACACGCGGCCCGTCGTCCTCGAGGTAGATGTCGGCCGCGAGCAGGTCCCCGTGACCGTCGACCACCCGGCCTGCGTCCACGCGTGCCCGTAGGAGCCGGCGCCGTCCGCGCAGGTACTCCCCCGCGAGCCACTCGAGGTCGTCGACGATCTCCGGTGCGTCCTCGCCCACGCTCAGACGGCGCAGGTGTGCGATCGACTCCCCCCACAGACCGGCCACGGCGTCCGCCGTGCCCATGGCCTCGATCTGCCCGGAGCGGGGGCTCGCGGCGTGCAGACGAGCGAGTTGCCGGCCCACCTCCCGCACGCCCACCACGAGATCCGGATCGCCGGCCCGTCCGATGCCCGAGACCCGTGACCGCACCAGCGACTCCAGGCTCCGGTCGGCGGGGAGACGACGCATCCTGACCACGTGGTCGATCACCTCGCCCTCGGGATCGCGGACCTCGAGCACGCCGTCGTAGACGTCCGGCGCCATGCGACTGTTGAGCTCGACCTCCCGCCGACTCTGCTCGGCGCGGGCCCGGACCGTGGTGTTGTCGAGGAAACCGAGGTCGATCGGTTTGCGCACTTTGTGAGCCTGGTCACCATAGAGCACGATGAGAGCACTGTGCGTCTCCACGACGCCAGGCGGCGCTCCCGATGTCGGATCCGAATGCGCAGGCGTGGCCATAACGCCAGCCTAGGCAGGTGCGACGCGGCCCGCCGCCGAGTCGGGGATACGGGTGACCACGACCCCTCGCGACCGATGACCGAAGTGTTACCTCAAGGAACACTCAGCATTTGACCCCCTGACAGGGCCGGAGTCCGCTTGTAGGGTCACCGACGCATCTCGCTCTGGTCGAGGTGTCCGCGATGAGAGCCATCGGGGTCAATGAAGATGGGAGCTGTTCATTACATGACGAACACCCACCGGAAGACCACCAACCGCACCACCGCCAAGATCGCCGCCGTCGGCGCGTTCGGACTGGGTGCCGCCATCGCGTTCCCCGGCCTCGCGGCCGCGCAGGAGGCACCGTCCGGGAGCCTCGAGGGACTCGCGGGCGACACCGGCAGCCTCACGGAGATCGCGGGTGAGGACGGCAGCCTCGGCGACCTCGGACTCGGCACCGACCTCGCCGTGGACCTGGGAAGCCTCGCCTTCAACCTGAACCTCGATGCCGAGGCGTCCAACCCGGGCTCGGTCGAGCTCGGCAGCCTCGGCGTCTCGCCCAACACCGGCAGCGCCCTGATCGACGGCGGCGCCGCCGATGCGGGCACGGGCTCGCTGGACACCGGTTCGCTGACCGGCTCCGCCGACG
>NZ_JAALDW010000384.1:0-1652 GCF_014145055.1 Dietzia sp. DQ11-38-2 | reverse complement strand
GGCCGGGTGGGAATGCGGCGGGTAGGGTCGACGGATGACACCGTCCGACCGCCTCTCATCCCTGGAGCAGCACGTGCCACGCACCGCCGAGTCCGTCCGAGCAGTCATCAAGGCCTACGACGTCCGCGGCGTCGTGGGTGAGCAGATCGACGAGGATTTCGTCCGCGAGGTCGGCGCGTCGTTCGCCCGGCTGATGCGCTCCGAGGGGTCGGGCACCGTCGTGGTGGGCCATGACATGCGGGACTCCTCCCCGGCGCTGTCCAGGGCGTTCGGCGACGGCGTCACGTCCCAGGGGCTCGACGTGGTGACGATCGGCCTCGCCTCGACCGATCAGCTCTACTACGCCTCCGGGATGCTCGACTGCCCGGGCGCCATGTTCACCGCCAGTCACAACCCGGCCCGCTACAACGGGATCAAACTCTGCCGGGCGGGCGCCAAGCCGGTCGGTCAGGAGTCCGGCCTCCGCACGATCGCCGACGAGCTCGTCGAGGGTGTACCCGCGTACGACGGTGACGCCGGCACGGTCTCCGAGCGTGATGTCCTGGACGGGTACGGCGGGTACCTGCGTGACCTGGTCGACCTCTCGGGCATCCGACGTCTCAAGGTGGCGGTCGACGCCGGCAACGGGATGGGTGGCCACACCGTGCCCGCGGTCCTCAGCGGCCTACCACTGGAGATCGTGCCCCTGTACTTCGAGCTCGACGGCAACTTCCCCAATCACGAGGCCAACCCCCTCGAGCCGGCCAATCTGGTCGACCTCCAGGCGTTGGTCCGGGAGAGCGGAGCGGACATCGGCCTCGCCTTCGACGGCGACGCGGACCGCTGCTTCGTGGTGGACGAGCGGGGTGAGCCGGTCGCCCCGTCGGCCATCACCGCGCTGGTGGCCGGGCGTGAACTCGACAAGGAGCCCGGCGCGTCCATCATCTACAACCTCATCACCTCCCGGGCCGTCCCCGAGCTGGTCGAGGAGAAGGGCGGCGTGGCGGTCCGGACCCGCGTCGGTCACAGCTTCATCAAGGCGCAGATGGCCGACACCGGTGCCGTCTTCGGCGGTGAGCACTCGGCGCACTACTACTTCCGCGACTTCTGGGGGGCCGACTCGGGGATGCTCGCCGCGATGCACACCCTCGCCGCGCTGGGGGAACAGGACGCCCCGCTCTCGCAGGTGATGGCGGAGTACACCCGGTACGCCGCGTCGGGGGAGATCAACTCGACCCTGGACTCCGCGGAGGCGCAGGTGGCCCGCATGGAGGAGGTCGTCGACGCGTTCGCCGGTCGCGCCGTGTCGGTCGACCGCCTCGACGGGGTCACGGTCGACCTCGGGGACGGCGCGTGGTTCAACCTCCGGGCCTCGAACACCGAACCGCTGCTGCGTCTCAACGCGGAGGCGCCCACCAGGGAGGGCGTCGCCGCAGTCGTCGACGAGGTCCTCGCGATCGTCCGTGCCTGACCTCACCAGCGACACGGGGGCGGGCCGGGTCGATCTGGACGACGCCGAGGCCCTCCGCTCGTCCGACGCCACCGGCGCACTGCTCCACGCGTCGATGGCCGGTGCCCAACTCCGGTCGGTCGCGACCGCCGTGGACGCCGGGGCCCTGGAGGGCCTGGTGGGGTTCCGGCCGCGGTCACTCGTCTGGGTCACCGGGCGGTCG
>NZ_JAALDW010000383.1:0-2540 GCF_014145055.1 Dietzia sp. DQ11-38-2 | reverse complement strand
ACCGATCACCAGCTCGACGCCCCGGCGGATCCGGCGACCCATGCCCGTACCCAGAGCCAGGGCGGCGGCGATGGGCGCGAAGAACGGCGCCGGGTGGCCCAGCACGTCGTGGGCGAGGAACCAGGCGATCCCCGCGGCGAGGCCGCACTGCACGATCGGCAGGAAGGCGTACGCGAGTCTCCGGGTCCGCGCCCTCAGTGGGGCCGGGAGCGCGCCGTAGACGCCCTGCGTGCGGGCGTCCAGTCGGTCACGCCAGGCCGAGAGGCGCGGCGGCGTGCGGGTCCGACTCATTGACCAGGTCCAGACACCGGATGTACTCCTCCTCCTCGCCGATCGACTGCGCGGCGCGGGCCAGGGCGGCCACGCACCGCAGGAAGCCACGGTTGGGTTCGTGATCGAAGGGCACCGGCCCGAATCCCTTCCAGCCGTGACGTCGCAGCTGGTCGAGCCCGCGGTGGTAGCCGGTGCGGGCGAATGCATAGGCGCCGATCACGTCACCGGCGTCGAGCGCGCGCTCGGCGAGTTCCGCCCAGGCGATCGACGCGGTGGGATGAGACGCCGCCACGGCGCGGGGATCGTCACCAGCGGCGATGGCGTCCTCCGCCTCGGGGTCGCCGGTGAGACGGGTGGGCGGGGGGCCGAGGAGATCTCCGAACTGGGTCATGCCCCCATTGTCCACGATCCCACGAGACCCGAGCGCCACCCGGCCAGCGGCCGACCCCCCGGCATCATCTCGAGGGCCGCGAAGGCCGGCCCGGGTGCGCTCGCGAGGGCTGGGGAGGGCCCGAGTGGATGCGGCGGTGAACTCTCCGTGACAAATCAGTGGGTTTTCTCACCTACCGCCCGAGGGTGGGGTGAACTGGACGCATGGATCCTGCCGCCCGCACCGGGACTACGCCCACCACCACCGGTCTCGCCCGTCGGACCGTCCTCAAGGCCGGGGCCCTGGCCGGGGCCGCGGTGGGCACGAGTGCGCTGGCGGGCCGGTCCGCGGTCGCGGGCGCCGACGTGGCGGTGTTCCAGCACGGGGTCGCGTCCGGCGACCCCATGCCCGATCGCGTCATCCTGTGGACAAGGGTGACCCCCGCGCCCGACGCGTTCGCGGGCTCGGGCCGCGGAGTGCCCGTCACCGTCAGTTGGGAGATCGCCAACGACCCCGGTTTCTCCCAGGTCGTCCGGACCGGTTCGCTCGTCACCGACGCCGGCCGCGACCACACCGTCAAGTTCGACTGCACCGGCCTGGCCCCCGACCGCTGGTACCACTACCGCTTCCGTGCGCTCGGTCAGACCTCGCCCACCGGTCGCACCCGCACCGCCCCGGCGGACGGGGCGCTGCCCTCCACCGGCCGCTGGCGCATCGGGGTGGTCTCGTGCTCCAACTGGGAGGCGGGGTACTTCTCCGGGTACCGCCATCTCGAGGCGCGCGGGGACCTCGACGCGATCGTCGAACTGGGCGACTACATCTACGAGTACGGCCGCGATGAGTACACGGGCAAGTTCGGGGCGGTGCGGCCCCATGATCCCCCGCACGACACCGTGACCCTGGCCGACTACCGGATCCGCCTGGCCCAGTACCACACCGACCCGGACCTCCAGTCCCTGCACGCGCACGTCCCGTGGATTTGCACCTGGGACGACCACGAGCTCGCGAACGACAACTGGTCCGACGGGGCCGAGAACCACCACCCACACCAGGGGCCGTTCGCCGACCGCAAGGCCGCCAGCTCCCAGGCCTACTTCGAGTGGATGCCGGTGCGGCCCGAGTCCCTCCGCGACGGTGGACACCTCTACCGGCGGTTGCGCTGGGGCTCGCTCGCCGAGATCAGCATGCTGGACCTGCGCTCGTACCGCACGGAGGGGCCGGACCGCTTCGACGGCCACGCGATCGACGTCACGGGCACGATCACCGGCGCCGAGCAGTTCGACTGGCTGGCCCGTGGGCTCAGGTCATCGACCGCCCGCTGGAACGTCATCGGCAACTCGGTGATGATCACGCCCGTGCTCCTGCCCCCTCTCGATCCGCGGACCACCGCCGCGCTCACCGAGTTGCTGGGCGTCCCGCGCGAGGGCATCACCTACAACCCCGACCAGTGGGACGGCTACGCGGGTGAGCGCCGCAGACTGATGGAGGTCATCCGCGCCGCCGGCACCCGCAACACCGTCTTCCTCACCGGTGACATCCACACTTCCTGGGCCAACGAGGTGCCGTTCGAGCCCGCGGACTACCCGGGCGCGGGCGTCGGTGCGATCGAGTTCGTGACCCCGTCGATCACCAGCAACAACATCGACGACATGGTCAACCTGCCGGAGGGCAACCCGCTGTCCCAGACCGCGCAGGGGGCCCTCACGCAGGTCAACCGCCATGTGCGGTGGGTGGATCTGGACCGCCACGGTTTCACGGTGGTCGAGTTCACCACCGACTTCGCCCACGCCGACTACTGGGCGCTGGTCGCGCGCGAGGACCCGGCCAGCGGCGCCTACCCCCTCGCCAGCTGGCGGGTGCGGCACGGGACCGACCAGCTGGAGCCGGCCGGCCCGCT